>CAYOJD010000004.1:39611-64879 GCA_964404205.1 uncultured Prolixibacteraceae bacterium | reverse complement strand
GATAAAATGATAACAAAAAACCCGCTCTAAAGGCGGGTTTTTTGTTTTATAAGTTGTTGTTTTATTTTTTAATAGTTGAAAATCTGTTCAAGCGTCAATTCTTCTACGTTACCATAAGGTTTCAGATGGTTAAAATTGAGGCTGTTTTTATTTCCCACCAGTAGATAGGAATATTTCCGGTTGGCAAAATGCTGATCGAAAAACGATTGTGCATCCTGAATGGTGGCATTTTGCGCCTTTTCGTAATACTCTTTGCGGATATCGTAGTCGATGCCCAGTTTTTTATTGCGTAACCATGTCCAGAATATATTCGATTTAATAATCCTTTCCGATTGAATGCTTTTGATTACGCTTTCTCGGGCCAGATTAAACGAATTTTCGTTCACAATCATTTTCCCGAGAATGCCGTTCATAGCCTGCAGCGCATCGTTCATTTTGTCGGCCTGGGTAAATACACCGCCTAAAATATAGAACGATTCGGTTGATTTGGCTGGGCGGTTATATACCGCATAGGCCGAATAGGCGAGGGCCCTTGCTTCGCGGATCTCCTGAAAAACAACCGATGCCATTGAGCCACCGTAATATTCATTAAATAATCTTGCATCGGTTAAGATAGCCGGGCTGAAGGGTTCACATTTCGAGAGCATGAAAATATCGACCTGCGATTTGTCGTAATTGATAAAATAAATTTTATTGCCATCGGTGGGCTGTTCGGTAAATTTCTTCTCTTCAGGAATTGCAAGAAACTGCGCCGGCAAAGTGTGTTTTTCTTTTACAACAGACAGAATAGCACTTTCTTCTTTCGGACCATAATAGAAAACCCGGTGCGGATATTGAGTGAAACGGTGTAAAATATCAGTCAACTCCTGCGGGTCGATTTTGCGTAACTCTTCTTCCGGGATAATATTGGTGAACGGCGACGTTGTCCCATACTGACCATATGCCATTAGTGCTTCCTGAATGGCATCCTGGCTTTGCTTCTTGTCGGCACGTTCTTTCAAAAGCCCTTCGACCATCTTATCATAAGCCTCTTTATCGGGTTTAGCATTGGCCAGAATATGTTCCATCAACTCAATGGCCGCCGTACAGTTTTCGTCGAGGCCGGTGACATAAACATACGAACGGTCGTTTTCGGCATCGGCATAAAGGCTGACACCAAGTTTGTAAAGCTCTTTTTTGAACTGTTCTGGCGTATACTTATCGGTTCCCAGATACGGCAGATATTTGATGGCCAATGCCACTTTGGGATCATGGTTGCTGCCCATCTCGGTGATATAATCGATCATAAATATCGAATTGGTGCTGTTGGGGAGATAGTTGAACTGTACATTTTCATTCATGTTCTCCTCTTTGATGGCTGTCTTAAAATCGATAAATACCGGTTCAATGGCCGGAACTTCTTCCTGAACAAAGTCGGCCAGAAATTTCGATTGACTTAACCTGTCAATTTCTACCGGCGTGATTTCGGGCTTTTCTACTTTTACCAGATTTTTGGCTTCGCCTACCCGCTTATATACAATCACATAATTATTGGTAAAGTTATTCTTGGCAAATGTTACCAGCTGTTCTTTGGTAATTTTGCCCAATTCGTCGAAAAACGAAAGTTCTTTGGCCATATCCGACTGATTAATGAATTGGTTAAGCAGCCCGTACACCCTTCCGGCACCTTCGTCTTGTCTGATTTTCTGTAATTTCAGGTTGTTGACAGTGGCCTGAATCATCCAGTCGTCGAAATTGCCACTTTTAATCTTTTCAATTTCTCCCAGCAGCAGATCCCGGACCTCTTCCAATGTTTGTCCCTGACGCGGAACGCCCATAAAAAACTGTATACCGTAATCGCTGGTGAAATAGGTTGAACTTTCGGCACGAAGTACCTTTTGTTGCTGGTTCAAATCTAAATCAATCAATCCGGCTGTAGCGTTGGATAGAATATTGTTGATAAGGGTAATATATTTTCTGTCGTCGCTGTTGTACCCGTTAAAGCGGTAGGCAATCTGCAACTGTTCGGCTTCAGGCCCGTAAACTTCCTTAATTACCGGGGCCGGGATGGGTTCTTCCTTCGGACGGCTGATTGGAGGCAGTTCTTTTGAAGGTAACTGTCCGAAAGATTGGTCAATCAGTTGAATCGTTGCATCGAAATCGATATCGCCACTCAAGATGATGGCCATATTGTTAGGGACATACCAGGTGTGATAAAAATCCATGATATTGGTCATCGAAGGGTTTTTCAGATGTTCAGGATAACCAATTACGTCGCGGCCAAGCGGATGGGTCGGGAACAGGCCGCTCATCAGGCTGTTGTTCAGTTTTACCTCATCCATATCCTGGTACATGTTAAACTCTTCGTATACCGTTTCGAGTTCAGTATGGAAAAGCCTCAGGACCGGATCTTTAAACCGTTCTGTTTCCATCTCGATCCATTTCTTCAGTTCGTTGGAAGGAATATTGTTGATATAGGCCGTTACATCGTAGCTGGTAAAGGCGTTTGTCCCTTTTGCCCCGATAGCCGAGCATATTTTATCATATTCGTTGGCAATGGCATATTTCGACGCATGGTGCGAAATGCGGTCTATCTCTTTGTATATTTTTTTCTTCTCTGCCGGGTCGGTTGTTGCCTTGTGTTGATTGAACAGAACCGCAAGCGAGTCGAGCAATACCTTTTCTTCGTTCCAGTTGCTGGTGCCAATTTCGTCAGTCCCCTTAAACATCATATGTTCGAAATAGTGGGCCAGGCCGGTTGTCTCTACCGGGTCGTTCATCGAACCGGCCCGTGTGGCAATCAGGCTCATAATGCGGGGTTCATCCTTGTTTACCGAAAGATAGACCGTTAGGCCATTTTTCAGCGTATAAATCCTTGTTTGATTGGGATCGTTATTTACCACCGAATAGGTATAGCCGTTTGGGTCGGTAACCTGTTTGGTTTGGTAACCGTTTTCCTTGCACGAAGAGGCCACTACTGCAATGGCAAAAGTGGCCATAAATAGACTTGCCGTTAGCGATTTTTTCATAATGAGATTATTTTAGTAACTAAGTGTGAGCATTTTTAGGATTTCGAATATACAAAAAATAATGGTCAAAATAAAACCCTGCCGGATGGCGGTCCGACAGGGTTTGAGTGAAGAAAATAGTGCTGTTGCTTGCAGCAATTGCATTTTTGAGGGATGTTAAAGTAATTCTTTGTGTTTCATTAAGGCCGGATAATAGCTGGCAATTAATCCCAACGCCTGTTCAACTGTCAATCCGCCGTCCGAAATGCGGGCCTGATTGGCTAATTCTTCGGCAGACAGAAAGTAAGCGTTCACCGTTGGATCGTATTTCGAGAGCTTTCCATTGATTAACTGTGCCCCGAAACCGCTCTTCTTGCATACATATTTCACTTCGAGGTTTTTGGATCTAACGATATAATCTTTGCAATTGGCCTTTTCGTCGATGAGGATTACCACAGGGTTCTTCCCGTTTTGGTACGACATCTCGAATTTGCGCAATGTTTCGCCATTAATGGTCTCGGCCGGAAGTTCAGTGATTTGGTATTCACCCATAACCGTATTTGAATTCCCTTTCAGGGCAACGGTTTCGGCATCGGTAGGTGCGAAGTTGGTACCGAACGACAGTAATGATACCATCAGGAACACAGATAGCAGATAAATTTGTCTCATAACGGATAAAATTTAGAAGTCAGTAATTTATTTGAACGTAATGGCTATATCAACTAATGTGCCATATTGGTTAAGGTTCACGTATATTGATATTTATGTTTTTTGAGTAATGCAGAAACTGTCCGTATTCGGATAATGAGTTGTCCGTATACGGACAAAATCGTTGTGAAATGGGGGGTAAAATGATTACATTTGGTGTAGCTAATAATCGCGTAAAATGTGGAAACCAATCATTTTTCTGATATTGCTTTGCTGGGGGTGTACTACAGCCCAACAGGTTATTTGTCCGTGCGATGCCCCGGAGCAGATTTTACTTGACAACCATATGCTTACCTTTTCGGCAGAGGCTGTTATCGACAACCAATCGGCCAAACCATCCATTACATTGTCTGTCACCCTTTTTACCCTCGATAAAACTTCGTTTCCGGAAGGGGCAACAATCGGGGAATTTTACATACGCTCCACTGTTCCGTCACGCGAAGCCTATAGGGGAAGGTTCGTGAACCCGGCCATCGACCGGGAGGCCGGAGTAGCCGTTTGTACGGCACAAAACCTGCCAGCCAAATGGGTATTGGGTGAGCAAATTGATATTGCTGTCGGGTTGATTGGCCCCAACGGTGTAATTCAATTCATCAAAAAAGAAAAGATAACTATCCGTTGATTTTTTAAAATGGCCTAACGATTTTATCGTTCAGGTCGATTTTGACGAATCAAAAAATCTCCTACTTTTGTGCCACATCCAAAAGGAGAGATGCAAGAGTGGTTGAATTGGCACGCCTGGAAAGCGTGTGTACCTCTAAAGGGTACCGCGGGTTCGAATCCCGCTCTCTCCGCTGATATTAAGCGTTTTGCAAATATGCAGAATGCTTTTTTTTGTTAGATAGTAGTATATTACGTTAAATATTTTCGGATCCCTGATTTGGAAAGTTTATTGTTATTTCCCCTTCATAATCAAGCCTGCAACATCTCCCCAGTTGATCTGATTGATCAAAATTTGAGAATTTACAGGATACCCAAATCTGATTAATTGCTCATCCATCTCTTTTCTGCTCATTCGTGGATACCAAAATGTCATCAATTGAATAGCTGACGCCGGAAGGGTACGATCCCAGTAGTCGGGATTAAACTTCACGAGTGGCTGTCCCTCTTGCGTTCTTCCGTTGAAGCGAAAAACAATATTTGAATCGTGCCCTGAATGTGCCGGTGAATTGAGCTCATCTTCCGGAATTCTTGATAATTCATCTTTAAGTTCTTTCAGAATCATTTGATTGATTTCCTGTTTCTGAAAGAGCGAATAGTATTCGAGGTAAATGGCAGCCAACTCTTTTATTGTTACCGGGATCCAATAGGGTGGACGTTCCGGGTTGAAAACTACGATATGACAACGGTCGCTTCCCGGAGTTTCTTCATACAGGTGTACACCAGGAGCCAATTCCTCTTTAAAGGGGAACCCAATCTTGATGTCGTCAAGTTTTGAGGCAGCCTCATTAATGGCGTTCTCAAGCTTTTGGTCATCTTGTAGGTTATTAAAATAGGCAAACTGTCCGTGATAATTTAATGCGCCCTGTGTATTGTTAATTTGAAAACTGTAATAACTGGCCTTCGGAAGTTCTGCTGTCCATATTTCGCCATTACTGGTAAAGAGTTGAAAATTGAAATTTAATTCGGCTCTCAATCCATAGTTTGAATCTGATATTTGGTAATGATCATCCCACATACCTGCTGCATATGCCCACAGGTTAAACCCTTTGGGGTGGGTTAATAATGGCAGGTTTTGATGAAACCATTCGGCCAGCGTTGTAATATTATCTTTGAATTTTATTTCGTCATTATTTCTAACGGCAATATTATAGTCGAACTTCCACTTGCCTGGCTTTTCGGGTAAAAATGCTGCAGATTTTTGGGCCAACACAGTGGATTGTATTCCTGTCAGGGCCATTACTATAAGCAATATTAGTTTATTCATTTCGGAATCTTATCAACTATTTTATCGGTTCCAGAGGTGCCAGCCGAATTTCTTCTCCAAGAGGTTCTAACGGCGTAAGATCAATTTCATCTGTTGGTGGTAACGGTGCAAGCTCAACATCGGGTCCCAAAGAGATGGTGACCGAAATGCTCACTTTCGTTTCGGAATAATCATCTTTGTAATAACGGTCTCCTGTAGCTGAAATACCATAATCACGCCAGGGATTGAGCAGAAATTCGTCGAACCCTTTTACATCGTTCCACAAAAGTTGCTGATATCCGTTTTCACCACTGTATAAGGGCTTTTCAGGACTATTTATTTCGTAAGGTATTCCTAACGAAACGCTTTCGTTAGTCGGTTTTAATTGTTCTTTAAAATCATCCCAACGCAGGTTTGTTCCATCTTTTTTGGGTTCTTCAGCCTGTGTCCAATCGCGTCCGCCTGTAATCCATAAAACATATGCAGGCTTTAAAGGTGTCAATGTGGCCCCATCTGAGTTTGAAGCAGGTTTATAAGGCTTGATTTCAATATTCAATCCTTCAAGAGTATTTATTCCAGAAGCAGATTGTGAGGCTGTTACCACATATTTTTCCTGATCTTTTATCCATTTGAAATCTTGTTCCAGATATTGGGTTGCAACCTGCAGTGGATATTCTTTTATTTCGGTTATTCTCATGGTGCCCGGATCGCGTTTCAGTACAAACTTTGTACCTCCATTAAATACCGGACAACTTGTTTCTGGCTCGCATTTAACTCTTTCGGCGGGTTTCGATATGTACAGTTTTACTCTCGTGGCGTTTATTCGTCCGTAAAATCCCGACGAAATGGTCGTCTCTTTTTGAACACATCTTCGTCTGCCTTTTTTTATCGGCTCGTAATAGCTTATCTCTTTTATTTTGACCAATATGCGCCCTGATAAAAATTCGATATCCGAACTGCTTGTATGTTGTGCCTTTTGCAATTCCGGGATCTCATTTTGCATCATTTCGGTTGGTAAAATGGCAAAATTAACAGATGACAATAGCATGAAAAGTGAAAATATTTTTGTCTTCATCTTAATCAGCCGAGATATAGTTTTCATAAGCACAACGTAGGGCGTTGCCATACTCTCTTATGGCACTCAGGCGGTAAAAGCTGTTTTTTTGGGCAGTATCATACGTGATTTTCTGAATTTGATATTCGATCTCTTCCTGTCGTTTCAGGTCGGGCAGGATATTCTCTTTAAGTGTATTTTGGTGGTTTTGTAAATAGTCGATATACAAAGGGGTAAGTTTGGTACAGTATTCCACTTTGGCTTTGCGGATTTTTTCTGTTTTCTGTCGCAACATTTCTACATCTTGTTTGGTGCTTCCTTCGCCATCGTTTACATCCTGATACTCGTTGTTAATTTGCGCCAGTTTGCTGTTTAGTGTCTCGCGAGCCTGTTCCTTTGTGATTTGGTAACTGCTTTTAATTTGCTCCAGTCTGTTTTTATGGTGCTGAAGGGCTTCAGCTATCTTGCCCTGCTCTTCGGCCAGTTGAACCATCGAGGCATTCTGCCCTGTATAAGGTTCTGTTTTTGCGGCCGTTTGTTGTTCGGCTTGCATTACCTGACTGAAATTTTCGTTGGCCCATTTTTGACGATCGGCTTTACTCATACTCTTTACTTTCTGCATCTCTTCCATCGATACTCCTGTCTGGCCCTGAACCGACTTGCCAATGAATATATTTTTTTCGGCTTGCCCTGTTTGTTTATTGGTAACGCGAAGCAATTCGGCTTCTGAAAGATGGCTCATGGCTGTAGCATTATCTTTCCTGTATTGCGATACTGCCTGCTTTTTATTTTTTTGTTTTTCAACACTTATGGCCTCCGATAGCTGTTCCTCAACGCTGCTAATTTGATGTTGAAAAGCCTCAATGGCCTGCGATTGTTGCGAACTTGCAACCTTACAGTCTATTGCAGGTATCGGCGGCAATAGGCCTAAAAAAGCCTCTGGCGTGCTTTGAGACACTGCGTGAGATGATAATCCAAGCAGAAAAAGCAAGGGTACAATAAATTGGGTTTTCATGATTTCGGGTATTTAAATGGTTGATTTATTTGGAGATGTTATAGTTTGATAAATTCCACCCTCCGGTTTAGCGCTTTGTTCACCGGTATATCATTGGGTGCCACTGGCTGGCTCTCTCCAAAACCATCGGTAACGAGTCGGTCTCCGTTAACACCGAAGTTTTTAACCAATTCGGCTTTTACTGAAGCCGCGCGACGTTTTGAGAGATCCATATTGTTGGCATCATCGCCATCGGAGTCGGTGTGTCCGGTAATTTTTACTTTAACGTCAGCTACTTCGTTCAAAATGGCGGCAATCTCTTTCAGTGTTCCGTACGATTCGGGTTTAACAACATCTTTGTTCACATCGAAATAGATTCCATAAGTAACCAGTTTACCTTCGGTTATCAATTTATTTCGCATGTCGGGCAATCCGGCTGCTACACGCACATTCGAGACCATTGCGGCTCCCTCTTCGAAACGTATCCGGTCCATTTTGATGGATGCCGACGGAAAGGCTTTGGGCAAATCGAATAGTTTAGTCTCGTTCATGTATAACCTTAGCCGCGATTTCTGTACCCAGATTGAGATATGGTATTTCTGGTTTTCTTTCTGATATGAACTTTCGTCGTCCTTGCTGCCCGAAAGTCCGCTGCCGGCAGCTTCACCATCGTTGGTGTAGCAACGATAGTTTGATCGGCCAAAATATTCTACCATATACTGAAACCCGCCTGCACCAGGGATGGAGCCAGTGTCGTACGCTTTGGCATTGATGCTTTTTAACAAACGGAATACATATCCTCCCATACCACCTTCTTCGCCTTCGATGGGTATCACATCGAATTCGATGGTATAATTGTCGGGTAACTTCAGTAGGCCATCGGTCCAGATGGCTTCTTCACCGCTAAAACGCATCCACTTACCGGTGAAAAGATTGGTCGTAACCACTTCGGCGGTACCATTGGTATTCCAAAGCGCTGGAAAATCGCCCACGTTATCCTGACTGAAATCATCGAAGAATACCACCTTTTCACCCGGTATAAAATCGAATTTCGAATAAGCCATTAGTTTAGGGTCGGTGTTGCCCTTTTCCTGTTTTACATTGCTATCCGTTGGAGTTTCTTTTTGTTCATCGCTTGTCGCAGGTGCTTCATTTCCTTTCTCTTTCTTTTTGAAAATGCTTTTCACCCCATTTTCGACGGCATCAAGACCGCTGTTGATTCCTTCGTCTGCTTTGCTGTTGGCACGATTGCCGACCTGATCCTGTATCTTGCCTTTAATGTTGATTTGTGCATCAACTGCGCCACTATACAAAGTGGTAGCGACAAACAAAAAAAGGATAATTAAGTTTTTCATTGTTGTTGTTTCTGTAGGGTTTAACTTATTCGCAGCGTGGCAGGCTGATTGAACATTGTTTATGCAGCCTGACCCTGCGAAAGTAGAAAACCACCTTCTTGTAGTTTTACCCCCAAAAAGGGGTTTTTGATGATATGGTGGTAAAATATTTTTGCATCATGGTCAGTTCAGATGGGTTTTGTAAATTTATACAATCGACCGGCATACCCTTACAATACCGTTTGTAGGTATTCTTTGTAAAATTTAAATCAAACATGTTGAAATGAGAATCAAATACAACCTGATGCCAATTCTTTTTTCCCTCTTTCTGTTTGCAGCGGTAAAACCCCTTGTTGCCCAAAATCTGGATTCACTGGAAAAGGTTGTTGCTCAAAAGCAAATTTCGCCTGAAGAGATGCTTCGACTGTACAACGAGCTCAGCCTTGGATATGCCTCCAACGATTTGAGAAAAGCAAAACACTATGCTTTTGGTGGTGTCGAAATGGCTTTGAAAAACAAGGATGACTTGATGACCGGGACATTCTACCGAAATATTGGCATAGCCTATTACATGTTCAGCCAACTGGATAGTGCATTGATATATCTGCTTCAGGCCAAAGTGTATGCATTTCGCTCGGAGGATCTGAAAATTAAGACTCTGACCATCTCGTCGCTCGGAAACCTGTATAATGCCCAGGGAAAGTATCCCGAAGCGATTAACAACTATATGGAAGCGATGTCGTTGGCCGAAAGCGACAATAACAAACAACGGATAACGATTCTTTGCGCAAACCTCTCCGGAATTTACTGTCGCCTGAAAAACTGGCCGCAAGCCGAAAAATACCTCTGGAAAACAATAGAACTGGCCAACGAATTGGGCGACAAGACCAGTCTTGGCCAGGCTTACAATAGCCTTTCCGACGTTTATCTGGCGAAAGAGAACTGGGACAAAGCCATCGAGTACGAAAAGTTGGCAATCGAATTGTTTCGCGAGTCAGGTAACACCGATTACGAATCGATTGCTACCCAGGGAATGGCCATGATTTACTATAAGATGCCGTCGCCCGATTTTAAAACGGCTGAGGAGTGGGCCCAAAAGGCACTTCACCTGTCCCGACAGTCTGGTTTGCCTCGCGATATCTCAGGGGCTCTGTGTATGATGTCGAACGTTTATCTGAAATTTGGGAAAAACGATCTGGCCGAGAAATATGCGTTGCAATCGTACCAGACCGATTCGACCGATGCAGATATCAACGGCAATATTATGGGAAATCTGGTATGGACGAGTATCCGAAATGGCCAGGCCGATAAAGCAATCGGGTATATGGAAAAATACCGGGATATTATCGACGAGCGTGCCACACATTCGTACCAGTCGTCGCTCTCGGAGATGGAGGTGAAATATGAAACCGAAAAAAAAGAGATGCGCATTGCCGCCCTCGAAGAAGAGAAGCGTTTGTACGGAATTATCACGATGGTGAGCGGGTTAAGCCTGGTTTTGTTTCTGCTGTTCCTTTATCAGAAGTACAAGAGCGCCTTGCAAAAGAAAAAGATGGCCGAGCAAAAAGTGGCCCATTTGGAGCAGGAAAAACAATTGATTGCCACACAAGCGGTTTTAGATGGCGAAACAGCCGAACGTAGCCGTCTGGCCCGCGACCTGCATGACGGATTGGGGGGCATGTTATCGGTTGTAAAATTAAAACTTAATCATATGAGAGGAAATATTATTTTACCGGAAGCCGATGTCACGGCATTTCACCATGCACTCGACCTTCTCGATGGCTCCATTGGCGAATTGCGACGTATTGCCCGCAATTTAATGCCTGAATCGTTAATGCGTTACGGACTGAAAGCTGCGATATCCGATTTCTGCCAGGGAATCGATCACGTAAAATTTCATTACTACGGAAACGATCAGCGGCACCCTGAAAAGATGGAAATAGCACTGTTTCGCACCGTTCAGGAATTGGTGAACAATGCCATTAAACATTCGGCTGCCAGCCAGATAAACGTGCAGCTTATCGACGAAGGCTGCCGCATCAGTATGGTGGTACAAGACAATGGCATCGGTTTCGAGCCCGGAAAGGTAAAATTGACCGCAACTACCGGGCTTAACAGCGTACGCAGTCGCATTGAATCGCTTGGCGGAAAATTTGATTTGCTCTCTTCGCCCGGAAACGGAACCGAAGCCCATGTCGACCTGAATGTTAAAAATAGCCTGCTATGATTAAAGTTGCCATTGTCGACGACCATCCTTTACTGATTGAAGGATTAAAGAAACTGATTGATGCAACCGGAAAGGCAACTGTTATCGATGCCACGGGGAGCGGAAAAGGCTGTATCAGCATGCTGGGGTTTTCGCGGCCCGACGTATTGCTGCTCGATATCAATCTGCCCGATAGTAACGGTGTCGATCTATGTAAAGAAGTTTGTCAACGTTGGCCAAACATTCATGTGATAGCCCTTACCAGTTTTAGCGAATTTACCATTGTAAAGAAAATGCTCGACAACGGGGCTAAAGGTTATTTGCTGAAGAATGCAATGCCCGAGGAGATTGTGGAGGGAATTGAACGGGTTGCTGCCGGCGAAATATTTCTTTGCCACGAGGTTGATCTTTTTCTTAAACGGCAGTCTGACAAGCATATCTTTCTTACTCCGCGCGAAACAGAACTACTGCGTTTAATTGTCGATGGGTTAACCAATGCCGAAATTGCCCAAAGACTGTTTTTGGGTGTTGAGACCATAAACAGCTATCGCAAAAATTTGTTGTTTAAGCTCGGTGCAAAAAATACCGCTTTACTGGTTCGCATGGCGCTCGAACAAAAATTGGTATAAATGGTTTCGCGTTCACCATCTTAAATAAAGTTGACCGGTCAGACTGTCACATTTCGCTCAACTAAAACATTGGTCCATTTATCCCCTTTTCACGACAATCGGTACAAATCCCCGACAGGTCAATCTTAAAGACCATAAAAAAAGCCTCCGTTACAGAGGCTTTTTCTCTCACTGAAAATTTAAAATGTAAAACTAATTGAATTAACTAATGCTCAAATGATGGGTTTCGAATCGCCCGGTGCTACCAAGCCCGCAGCAATAAATTGCGGTTCATGCAGCTACCGGTTATGTTTGTAATTTTCGGGTTAAGCAAATTCGCATCCGATGCAAATAGAGTACAACTAGGTAAAGCACAGAGTAATAATAACGATTCGCTGTTTAAAACTATATCCCTTGTCATCTTTAATAAAGTAAATTCATCTATTAATAGGAATGACCAGTAATTTGTTACCAAAAAAAGGAGGTTTTTTTTCAACTTTTTTTACAACATAGCCTTTAAGTATTGGTAATCAGTGATTTTATCGCTGAAATTTTTTTCAACTTTTTTCCCGCTTGTTCATTCGCTCCCCGCATGTTGTACGCACAGCATATACCTATTCCGGTAAACCATTTTCAAACTGCATACTTATTTTAGTAAAGGACACAGTAATAATATAGATGCAATACACAAATATTTACTAAGGTATTGCGAAAACCCGGTTTTTAAGCATCGTTGATGCAATGGAGAGCCGGATGGCAACAGGGTATAGCGACCCTGTCCAACTGAAGAGTTGGATGGTAAACAGGCTTTAAACCGGTTTTAAACGGCTATTTGGTATTCAGTAAAATGGTTTCGCGAATGGCGCGCTGGCATACCGGACAGAAATCCTGCGGGGCATTCGACTTCATCCGGCAATCTTCGGCAGGGCTGTAAATTCCTTTGGTCATATAACCGCCGCCTTCGAAAACCCCAACTTTACCGGTATAGTCGGCTGTGCGAGGGGTAGGCATCGGTGTACTTTTGTCGACCAAATCTTTCCATTTCGAAGCAAAGTTGACCAGAGTGGTGAGGTTGGGCTCCCAGGGCTCCACTTCGAGGTTGTAATAATTTTCGTAAGCCACCTCCGAGTTGTAATATTCGTCGCCCAAACCGGCAAAGCCGTGACCAAATTCGTGGATAAACACTTTAGGCGAGAGGGCATGGTCGACAGTGGTTAAATTCAGGAAGTTGTAAAATCCGCCACCGCCATACCGGGTCGAGTTGACCAGCACATATAGCTGATCGTAAGGGACCGACGCAGCCTGATCGTGGATGCTTTTCATGTCAGAACTGGTGAGGTATCTCGAAATGTCGAAGGTGTAAAACGAACTGTTAAAGGCGGTATTGGCATAAACGCCATCGCCCGGGATATCGGTTCCCGAGTCGACCGAAGGGCTTTTTACCGCATAGAGATTAAAATATTCCTTCATCTCGGAGAAAGGCTTCACGGCGAAGAGCGAGTCGGTCAGGCGGCGGATATCTTTCACAAATTTGTCCATCTCCGATGCTTTATAGCCCTCGGCCAGAAAGGCAATATCGATTTTTTTATCGGGAGTACCCGACAGAAGAATGTTCTCCACGTCGACCGGTACGGGTTTTTCGCGAACAATAAAATAGTTCGACGGGTTGATGGTGGTGGTGTAGATGGCATCGAACTCGCCATCGAATTTGCGTCGTTCGATAACCAGTCGGACCGCTTGCTTCGGAAACGGAAACCGGATAACCTGATAGAAGGCTTTCGAAATGCTTTTGGCTTCGGCTGTGGTTTGCCACTCCTGAAAGATGGGGGCGAAGCCTTTCGAATAGATCAACGCTTCGTCGGCTACATTGAACACCCTGAAACGGAAAGTGCCGTAGTGTTGGGCATCGGCCAGATTGGTGCGCGACCCGCCCCAAACCGGTTCAAATTTCATTGCTGCGGGGAGAACGGTCGTAACGGTTGAGTTTCCCGTCAGGTAACAATCGAAGCGAAATACCCCTTCGTTAAAATATTGATCGAAGTTGACTGCACCCTTTACAGTTCCCCAACCTAAAAATAAGATGATGATGGCCAAAAATTTTCTCATGGTATTCACTCTCCTTTACTTAATTTTGCAAAAGCATTCAAATATAAAAGAAATCGAATAATAAGTGAACGACAATGGGTATACTTTATGATTATTTGAAGGAGTTGTTTCTGGGGTATAATTTTTATCCCAAACTGGCTGTTTACACGGCTGCGCTGGGTGCGTTTGTGGCGATGGGCGTGGCGGCACTGTTGCTGTTTTATCTGTTGCGCAATGTTTTTGTACGGATTATCGGCCATTTGATTGCCCACACAAAAGGGCAGTGGGACGATGTGTTGTTTCAGCATAAAGTTTTTCACGTGTTGGCCCATGTTGTCCCGGCAATCCTGATTTACAGTGCGGCCGGCTTTGGTGTCGACGATTTGTCGTGGTTGCCGGCTGCCATTCGCGGAGTGGCCAAAATCTATCTTATGCTGGCGGTAATTACGGCCATCAGCCGTTTTCTGGATGCTTCGCAAGATATTTACAACACCTATTCGTTTGCTGCCGAAAGGCCGATTAAGGGGTATCTTCAGTTGATTAAAATTCTGATATATTTTATCGGAGCTATTCTGGTGGTATCGGTATTGGTAGGGCAAAACCCTTCGAAGCTCTTTACCGGCCTTGGGGCTATGGCGGCCGTGCTGATGTTGGTCTTCCGCGATCCTATTCTTGGATTGGTTGCCAGTATACAGTTGGCTGCCAATAAGATGATTAAGCCGGGTGATTGGATTACCGTTCAGAAATTTAATGTCGACGGAACCGTTGAGGATATATCGCTCACGACTGTGAAAGTGCAAAACTGGGACAAGACCATTACCACAATCCCTACTTATTCGCTGGTAACCGAACCGGTAACCAACTGGATTGGGATGCAGGAATCGGGCGGGCGAAGAATACAACGTTCTGTGTTTATTGATATGAGTTATGTGAAGTTTAGCGATGAGGCTTTTATGGACCGTATTTCGGAATTGCCGGTTATCAAAACCTATCATACGATGGTTCAAAGCCAATTTCCCAGCTTCCCCGACTGGAAGGCATCGCTGTTGCCCAACCCAACCAATATTTCGCTCTTTCGTCAGTATGTGGAGGCCTATTTGCGGATACATCCCAAGACCCATAATGATATGACGATGATTGTCCGTTATTTGCAGTCTACCGAGCGCGGGTTGCCGCTCGAATATATTGTTTTCAGCACGGAGCAGGATTCGGTGCGCTACGAAGCCATACAGGCCGATATTGTCGACCATATCATTGCTATTTTACCGGAATTCGATTTGCGTGTTTTTCAAAACCCGTCGGGAGCCGATTGGCGAAGATAACCCTTTGGCATATTGGGTTGGCCATTGATTTGGTCGTTTGGTTCAAACCTATTGTTAAACAGCTTTAAAAAATGAGTGCGCCATTCTGTATTTCAGAAAAAGTTATAATTTTGTAAAATATTTCGCGATTTGATAACAAATTGAAAGCGTTGTGAAAAAGAATAATTTGGAATTTGAAGAAGACTTTAAAGAGCAAACCGTTCAGATTGATGATCTTGATCGGAAGATATTAAAATTGATAACCAACAATGCAAGGGTGCCATTTTTGGAAGTGGCCCGCGAGTGCGGGGTATCGGGGGCTGCAATCCACCAGCGGGTGCAACGGCTGATATCGCTGGGCGTGGTTACCGGCTCCGAATTTATTGTTAGTCCGCAAAAGCTGGGCTACAATACCACAGCTTATATGGGGATCTATCTCGAAAAGACCAGTTTCGACCGTAAGGTGTTGAAACAGTTGAAAGAAATTCCTGAAGTGGTAGAGTGTCACCACACCACTGGTCAATATGCTATCTTTATCAAGATACAGACCAAGACCAATAAACACCTGATGAAGATAATTGATACCGATTTACAGGCTATCGACGGCATTGCCCGAACGGAGACTTTTATCTCGCTGGAGCAGGATTTCAAACGCCAGATACCGATTAAGTAACGGTATTTCATAAAAACAAAAAAGAGCCTCTTTCGGGGCTCTTTTTTGTTTTTATGCGATTCGACAGATTAAAATGGCAGGTCATCTTTTTCGTCGGCCACAGGCATGTCGTTGATGCTGAACGGCGGAGGCGCGGGTAATGCCCCTTCGTCGTTTTGGGCAAGGGCATCGATACGGTAGGCGTTGATGTTGTGGAACCATTTCCCGTTGTATTCGCGTCCTTCGATATTGAACGACACTTCCACTTCGCTGTTTCGGCTTATTCCGTTAAGCAGTTCGAGCTTATTGAAAATGGTGAAGCAGATTTTTTTGGGGTATTGATCTTCGCTGGTTTCGATAACGATTTCTTGTTTTTTCCATTCGCCGCGGGGGCTTGTGCCGGTTTGCACCGGAAGCATTTCTACTACTTTCCCTTTGATTTTTAAGTTCATAACAAATATTTTTCGGGTTGAGATGCAGAACCCGGAAGAACTGTACGCCAGCTTTTCCGGGTTCTGTTTTTTGTTGAGATATACTTATCCTAAAGATAACATAAACCCAATACTATTTTTCGATTTCGAGTAATTCGACTTCGAAAACCAATACTGAGTTGGGTTTGATTTCAGGAGAGGGGCCGCGTTCGCCGTAAGCCAGTTCTGATGGGATGTAGAATTTATATTTTGAACCTACGGTCATCAGCTGAAGCCCTTCTGTCCATCCTTTAATCACGCCGTTCAGCGGGAACGAAACCGGTTCGCCACGGTCGACCGAACTGTCGAATACTTTACCGTCGATGGTTGTACCGTGATAGTGTACTTTGACGGTTGAAGTTTCAGTTGGTTTAGCACCGCTGCCTTCTTTCAGCACTTCGTACTGCAAACCGCTGGCAGTGGTGGTTACACCTGCTTTTTTACCGTTTTCTTCGAGAAATTTAACCCCTTCGGCTTTATTTTTTTCACCTTCAGCAGCCTGGCTTTTCATAAAATAGTTCTGGGTAATGGTCTGGGCCTGGTCGACAGCAATTTGCGAAGGTTGGTCGGTCATAACCTGATTAAATGCGGCCATAACAATTTTCATGTCCAGCTCGCTGCCTCCGGGGGCGGTAGGGAGGTTCTGCTTGATATTTTGTCCTAAGTCGGCACCGATAGCGTAAGCTGCCGAGTCGGCCAGGGTTTTCAATTCAACTTTCGAGCTTTTAGTAGTATTGCAAGAAGCCAGAAACATTGAACCGGCAACTGCAACGATAACAAGAGACTTAATTTGCATAATTGATTTTAATAAAATTTGATATTCTTTTTGAAGCAGCGAATGTAGCGATTTTTTGACCAAAAACGATCCGGGGCTACTTATTATTCATTTCATTAGCCAAAGTTTTAACCGGGGCGGATTTAGATGGTACTACGGATGCTTTTTATTGCCCGGAGGGATATCGTGATGGTTTGTTGGCCGATAAAGAATGATTTAACGCTTTACGCCCCTTAGCATTTCCCTTTTTCCGGGAGGGCCTGGCAGCCTTTCGGCCACAAACCCGGCCTGTTGCATATTGCGGCGTACCTGGCCTTTGGCACAGTAGGTAACCAGAACGGCTTCGGGGTTGCACTGCCGGTATAGCTTTTCGAAAACCGCAAGGCTCCAAAGCTCCGGTTGCTTGTCGGGCGAGAAGGCATCGAAATAGATTAGGTCGAACAACGGGAGTTGCCTAAAGTCGATGGTAAGCAGGTCGCCTTGTAGTTTTTGCAAATCGAAGCCGTGGTGGATTGGTGTTTTGGCTTCCCAAACGGAACGGTGCAAGGCTTCGAAAAGTGAAGGTTCCCCGGATGGGAATTGAAGTTGTTGCCAAATCGTTTCTGAAACGGGATATTTCTCGACAGTAATATAATGGATCTTTTTTTCTTTTGCCCAATGGCTATCCGCAGTTAAAAGGGCATTTAACCCGGTGCCAAAACCTACTTCGAAGATGGTTAGAGGTGTTTTGCTGCATTTTTCGAGCCCCGACGAAAGAAAGACATGCATCGACTCTTGCACTGCGCCGTAAGTGGAGTGGTAGTGTTCGCCAATTTCTGGAAGAAAAATGGTGCTGGAACCGTCAGCAGTCTGTACAATTTCACTTTTCATCGTTGCCAATAAGCTTGTTGTCGAATATTTCCTGCCGTACCCGCGAAGGGATGAAGCGGATAAACTGATCCCTGAAATTAATCTCTACCTTTTCGGGATGGTTGCGATAGACCTTGAAATGGTACCAACCCAGTAAAACAATGCCTTTCAGTACCGAGCTGATGGTGATGCTCCACCATACCCCCGTCACACCAAAATATTGAGGCTGGCTCAATACCAGTGCCATAGGGATTCTGGCCCCGGTAAGGATAATTCCTACAGCCGAAGGGGGAAAGGTTTGTCCAATTCCGTTGAAGGCCCCACCTGTGGTGATTTCGACACACATAAAAAGTTGTGAGATGGCCAGAATGGCTAGATATACAGCTCCCAGCGCGATAGCTTCTTTTTCAGGTATAAAGGCTGAAAAAATATCGTGCCCGAAAACCAGAAAAAGAATGGTCACGGCGATACCGATAACCGAACTAATGGCAAGCGTTATCATATACCCTTTGAAAATCCGGTCCCAGTTGCCTGCCCCGAAATTTTGCCCGGTGAAAACGCCCAGCGCGGTCGAAAAGCCGCTGGCAGTCATCCAGCTGAGTGCTTCGATTTGTGCCCCAACGCTTTGGATAGCAATGGGAAGTGCCCCCCACTGGCTGATGATGCGTGTAAGCACCATACCGAACGAAGCAAAGAGAATGCTATGCAGCGCAACCGGCAAACCGAGTTGGAAGATTTTTTTGGTGATTTTGCGATCGAAACCGAGGCTGAAACGGAAGTTGGCAAAAGGGCCTTTACCCCTTCGGGTGATGGCCCAAAACAAAATAGTAACGATAGCTTGCGATAAAATAGTGGCAATAGCTGCGCCGTCGGAACCCATTCGTGGTATGAACCACCAGCCGTAAATAAAAACAGGGTCGAGAATAATATTGAATATCAGGCCGGTGGCGTTGATCCGAAATGGCATTTTAGGGTTTCCGGTCCCGTTGAAAATTCCGGTAAATGTGGGGTTGGAGTAATAGAAGAATGCTCCAACGGCAATGATTTTCAGGTACGAGACAGCCGATTGGTGAACGCCTGCATCGTCAATTTTGAAAAGGGATATAAGCTGGTTCCCAAAGATAAAGGTAATGACCCCGAAGATAAAGGCCATCAGCAATACCAGCGAGACAGAGTTGTTGGCAAAGCGCAATGCCTTTTGTTGGTTGCCGGCCCCGAGCGATTGCGAAATGCCTACTTCGGCACCAATACGTGCAATCAACATCACCGAAACGCCAAACCATGTAAAATAGGAAGCAGCACCAACTGCAGCCACATAGTTGCTTCCGGCATGGCCTAACCATAACATATCGGTCAGGTTATAAGCCATTTGTACAAACGAGGTCCCCATGATGGGAAGTGACAGTTTAATAATTTGCCGGGGAATAGATCCTTGTGTTAAATCTCTGGTAGCTGACAATTGAAAAGATTGTTGTGGTTCGACAGGCAAAAATAGAGTGAATTAATTAATTTTAGCTGCTTTCCGGTATCAAAATCGATTGAGGGAAATAAACGCTTATGACAACACGCCTCTACAACGAGAATCCAAACCCGCGCGAAGTTCAAAAGATTGTTGAACTGTTGCGCGATGGCGGCGTGATTATTTACCCTACCGATACGATTTATGGTATTGGCTGCGATATCACCAAGGCCAGGGCGGTTGAGCGGGTGGCTAAAATCAAGAATATCAAGCCTGAGAAGGCCGATTTCTCGTTTATCTTCTACGATCTGAGCCAAATCTCCGTTTTTACAAAACCCTTTCCCAATTCCATTTTTAAGTTGATGAAAAAGAACCTTCCCGGGCCGTTTACCTTTATTCTTGATGCCAATAATAATGTCCCCAAGCTTTTTAAGAACTCTAAACGGAGCATAGGAATTCGTGTGCCGGACAATAATATTATTCGTGAAATTGTCAGGGAACTTGGCAACCCTATTCTTTCCACATCGGTACACGACGATGATGAAATTCTGGAATACATCACCGATCCCGAATTGATTGAAGAGAAGTTTAGCCATCAGGTCGATTTGGTCATCGACGGTGGTTATGGAGGTAATATTCCCTCGACAGTGGTAGATTGTACCGGCGACGAGATTGTGATTGTTCGGCAGGGGAAAGGGATACTTATCGAATAAAGGCTATTTCCGCCAGAACGAGGGCGTAAAAATGACCAGAATTGTGAAGAGTTCGAGCCGGCCCAGAAGCATCAGAAAGGAGAGAAACCACTTGCCAAAGTCGTTGATTTTGTAAAAATTACTGGCTGGCCCCAGTTCCCCCAGTCCGGGGCCGATATTACCCAGCGAAGTGGCTACCGCACCCATGGCTGCGGCTAAGTCTGGCTCAGAGAAAGTAAAAATAATCACACTTCCGAAGAAGATAATCAGGTATATAATAAAGAATGCCAGTACATTGAGTATAATCTGGTCGGTTACCAGTTTCTTATTGTACAACACCGGAATAACGGCGTTGGGGTGAATCAACCTTTTTAACTCGTACCAACCATTTCGGAGCAATAAAACAATGCGGACTATTTTTATTCCCCCGCCTGTTGAGCCGGCCGACCCGCCAAAGAAAAAGAGGGTAAAGAGTACCAGAATCAGGACAGGCGACCAAATCATATAATCGACGGTAGCGTAGCCCGTAGTTGTAATAATTGAAACGACCTGAAAAAGTGAATCCCTGAAATTTTGTTCGAGTGAATGGTTGTTGTGAAACATCAGCCCCAAAGCAATGACCAACGTGAATGCCCCAATAAAAAAGAGATACCATTTGAACTCTTCGTTGGTGCGGATTTTTCCGAATTTACGGTGAATGGCAAAATAGGTGAGGGTGAAGTTGGTTCCGGCCAGAAACATAAAAAGTGTGATGACATAGTGAATATAGGCCGAATCCCAATGTCCGATACTGGCCTGTTTGGTCGAATATCCACCGGTAGCCATGGTGGTAAATGAGTGGCAAACGGCATCGAACAGCGACATGCCCCCAAAAATCAGGAAGATGGTTTCCATCAGGGTGAGCAAGAAATAGATTCCCCACAACTGTTTGGCGGTTTCGCGAATCCGTGGCCTCAGTTTATCGGGGGTTGGACCAGGTACTTCGGCGATGAATAACTGCATCCCACCGATGCCGAGTATTGGTAAAATGGCGAGCGACAATACAATCATACCCATGCCCCCCAGCCATTGGGTCATGCTGCGCCAAAACAAAATCCCGTGGGGCAGCGATTCAATGTCTTCGAGTATGGATGCCCCGGTGGTGGTAAACCCCGACATGGTTTCGAAGAAAGCATCGGTATACAACGGTATAAATCCGCCAATTACAAAGGGGAGTGCGCCAAAAAACGAAAAGACTATCCATACTAATGCGACAATGATATAGCCTTCACGCCGGCCAATCATTTGGTCGGTAGTTTTTCGGCCGATAAGAATCGACAAAAGGCCTGACAGCAGTGTGATTGATGATGAGATGCCGAATGACTGGATATCGGGTTCGCGGTAAAGGATGGCCACAAGAAATGCAAGGAACATGGCGATTGATTCGCCCACCAGCAACATGCCCATTACCTTGAAATGTACCCTGAAGGTCAGCATTCAAGTTCTCTTTTGGTGTCTATTTAAAATATTTCGACCGCTTTTTCAGTGCGTCGGGGCGGGTGAAAACCACGACCCGGTCGCCAGCAAGTATTTGGGTATTCCCGTTGGCAATATGACCCTGATTATCGCGAATATAGCCACCAATGGTTGCCTCTTTCGGAAAATCTAGGTCCCGAAGCGGATATTTGGTCACTTTGGCTCCCTCTTTTACCACGAATTCGAGCGCTTCGGCATCGGATGCAGTCAGGCATTTAACATGCGACACTTCGGCATTCATCGTGTAGCGATAGATGTAGGATGCGGCCAACAGTTTTTTGTTGATTACACCACCAATACCAATTCGTTCGGCAAAATCGATATAATCGATATTTTCCACTTCGGCAATGGTCCGTTTTACCCCCATTTTTTTGGCCAACTGGCACGAGAGGATATTGGCTTCGGAATTTCCGGTAACGGCAACAAAGGCATCCATTTGCTCGATTCCTTCCGACTTCAGTAATTCCAAATCGCGGCCATCGCCATTGATAACCAGTGCATGGCTTACCTTTTCGGCCACTTTCAGGCTACGCTCCTTATTCTGTTCGATGATTTTGATGTTGAAGCTGTCGCCGAGCCGCAGGGCGGTTTTCATACCGATACGGCTTCCGCCTAAAATCATCACATTTTTGACTACAAATTTCTCTTTTCCGGCTTTTTGGAGAATGGAATCGACCAGTGCCGGTTTGGAAACAAAAAACACAAGGTCGTCTTTCAGGATTAAATCGTTACCGTGAGGAATTATTGTTTCAGAATCACGAGAAATGGCGACTACCCTGAAGTTATCCAATTCGTGGGTTAAATCGTGAAGCGGTATGTTGATAAGGCTCGCGTTTTCACGTATTTTAACGGCGAAAAGCACCAGTTTGCCGCCCGAGAACTCGAAGATCTGGCGTGTACTGGTTTGTTTGATATGGGCAATAATCTCTTTCGCGGCAAGATGTTCGGGGTAGATCAGTTCATCGATACCCAAAGCGGTGAAAAATTCACGGTTTTGCGGAAACAAAAATTCCTGATTGTCGATTCGGGCAACCGCCTTCTTGGTGCCCAAATGTTTGGCCAACTGGCAGGCAACAATGTTTCGGTCTTCATACGGTGTTACGGCAATAAAGAGGTCACTGTTGGCTATGTCGGTATCTTTCAGGTCGTCAAACGAGAGTGTGCTGCCCGAGATGGTCATCACATCGAGTGACGATGATATCGTGCTCAATTTCTCTTTCCCTTCGTCGAAAAGAATAATATCGTGGTCGTCTCTGGATAACATTTTGGCCAAATGTGTGCCCACTTCGCCGGCACCGGCAATCACTATTTTCATTTTTTTAGATGCGTTTGAATGTGCAAATTAACGCTTTTTACCTATTCGAACCTCAGCGGTACGACTAAATTTTTTAGACTGTTATTTTTGTTGAATATGAGAGATATAGAGGTGTTGTTGAATTCAACCGACTGCGCTTTGCCCGATGGGTCGGTAAAACAGATGTTGAAAGTATTGGGCCTGTTTGATCGATTCCCGGTTTTACTGTTTACATCTGGTTCGTCCGAATGTTTCCTGTGTTCAATCCTCAAATCAGGCAGCGGAAAATGGTTGTATAATTCATTTTTCTGCTTGTCGGTTAATATTACCCTGATTCCTTGAAAGTTAATAAACCCATTTTTTGATATCAGGGTTTTGTTGCTATTTTTCGAAGGCTTGTTAAGTTGCTGGTGAAAAGTTGTTCGTATCATCCGGTTGCCAATATAGGGGCGAACGGTATAGGCAAATTGCGGATGGCTGAAAATGGCCTTGTCGCTTACAAAAGTGGTGGTCCGGCCCGATGTAAAAGCAACCAGTATTTGTTGCTGATAATTGAAGACGACAATTTCTTTTCGGGTCAGCGCACTGTATTTTTGGATAGTTTGTGTCGTGACAATTATCAGCAATAATGTCATCGAAGCCGTTAACCATTTGTATTTAGGTTGTTTATACAACAGTAGAAGCGATAGTGCAAATGCAGTTACCAATAAATAGAGATAAAAGGGATGATAGATGTCGGGTATTACCGCAAAAGGCAACAGCTCGATTTTTTGGATGCACCAAAGCATAAATTCGGTGTCCCATTTTAGCAGAAATGCAATCATCTGGCCTGCGATGGGGAGCAGCGGTGCTACGATAAACAGCAGAAAGGCTAAATATAGCAGTAATGTACTGGTAATTATCACAGCCCAGTTGGCCAGCCAGAAATAGACCGGGAACTGATGAAAATAGTAGAGTGTTAGCGGTAAAGTCCCTATTTGTGCCGCAACAGAAACTACCAGGCAAGCCCACCCTTTGTCGATAAAATAATTGCTGAAATAGAGTTGCCTGTAAAGAACCGGATAGAGCCAGACGATTGAGGCTACAGCAAAATAGGAGAGTTGAAAACCAACATCGTAAATCAGTTGGGGTTGAACAAGTAACAGTATAAATGCCGAAGCAGCCAATGAATTGTAAATGTTTGGACTACGTTGCAGATTCTTGCCAATTACAATGAACGAAAACATTGCCGTTGCCCGCAGTACCGAGGGCGACATCCCCGAAATCAGGGCGTAAGCCCAAAGCGTTGAGAGCATTAGAAGGGTGTGCAGCATCAATCCTTTCTCTCTCCGTTTGATGAAGCGAAGCATCCAGTCGAGAACGACAAAAATGATGGCTACATGCAGTCCAGATACCGAAAGAACATGTATCACGCCTGCATTCGAGAAATGCTGCAACGTATCCTTATCCAGTTCATCGCGTGCCCCCAGTGCTATCGACGATATCACATCGAGGGTTTCACCGGTTATCCCGTTTGTTTGTAAAATATGGATAAGCTTGTCGCGAAATATTAATGCGCTGTATTTCAGGGATTTTTTTTGTTGATTGATAAACTTGTAATCGCCTTCGCGGAAAAAGATTTGATGTCCGATGCCGCGATGGTTAATATAGGTCTGGTAATCAAATTCAAATGGATTTCCATGATTGACAATTTGCTCAGGTTTTCCGGTGAAAATCAGATGGGTTCCGGGTTTGAGCGTGTCGATTCCGTTCACCTTAGGGAAATAGGCCAGTATTTTTATTTGGGTGTCTGCCAGCTTAATCGTTGCTTTGTAGGTTTTGGCACGCTCGGCGGGATATTCATCCAATATGGCTACATAACCCTTCGTTTCCAGCGTTTCGGCTTCGAAACGGCTGTTGTTGGCTTGTTCAAATCCGACAACAAAAATGATTGTCAGCAGTGTAATGCCCAACCATACTTCGTTGCGGTAGTTTGGCTTTCGAAGCACAAAAACTATAACTACCAGCAAGATAAGAATCGATAGCGTAATTATTCTACTTACGGGAGACAACATTCCTCCGGCAATAATTCCGGCCAATAGCGGGAGAAGAAGCCTGACAAACGGAGCCTTTCGAAGCTGGTCGTTGAAAATGGTCATGTAACCCTGGGTTGATTACATCCAATTTACGACAAATTTGTGAGATAATACAGTAATCGACTGCCAATTAGATTTTTGGGGTCCTGATACGGTAGCTTGCGTTGGTTTTCCCTTTCGAAATATCGGTTAGTTTGCCTTTGAGCAGCCGTTTTTTTAATGGCGAACAGTGGTCGACAAACATAATTCCGTCGAGGTGGTCGTATTCGTGTTGGAGCACACGTGCCGGGTAACCGGTATATTC
>CAYOJD010000004.1:0-39601 GCA_964404205.1 uncultured Prolixibacteraceae bacterium | reverse complement strand
GTTCCATTTTTCATCGAAATATTTAATCCTGATTTTATCCTGACGGTAAACTTTTTCATGGATACCGGGGATACTCAGGCAGCCCTCCTCCATCAACTCTTCTTCGCCGCTTCGCTCAACAATATGTGCGTTGATGAAAGCCTTCTTAAAATCTTTCAGCCGGGGGTCTTCTTCTGCCAGCGGGGTTAAATCGACTACAAAAATACGGTCGGTCAGCCCTATTTGCGGGGCAGCCAGTCCAACGCCGTCGGCATTGTACATTGTTTCGAACATATCATTTATCAATATATCGAGATCCTTGTAATTTTTGTCAATATCGGTGGTCACTTTGCGCAATACCGGGTCGCCGTAAACCGTAATCGGATAAATCATAGTTAAATAAATTTTCTGCTTTCGAGATACGATTGAAGTATAATGGTGGCGCTAACGCCATCGACCAGTGCTTTGTCCTGTCGTTCTTTCTTTTTTAAACCGGCATCAATCATGGTTTGAAATGCCATTCTCGATGTGTAACGTTCGTCCATCAGTTTTACCGGCAGGGCCGGATACTTTTCCTGCAATTTTTGCAGAAATGGGTTGATGTAGCGTAACGCTTCCGAAGGTTGATTGTTCAGTTGAACAGGATAGCCGACCAAAACCAGCTCGACCTCTTCTTTTACAAAATAAGCTTCTAAAAAGTTCCAGATCTCTTCTGCCGATACCGTTGTTAAACGGGTAGCAATAATCTGCAGGGGGTCGGTTGCAGCCAATCCTACTCTTTTTTTTCCGTAATCAATGGCCAGAATTCGCCCCATTTAAGTTTTTTATATTTTGGGCAAAGATAGTGCATTTCGTTAATTTGGCCAATCTCTGCCAATTGTGGTTTATGTTTAGCTTGAAATAAAAAAAGGAGCGCGAAGCTCCTTTTTTCTTGTCTATCGGATGATATTATTTGGCTGAATGTTTGATGTTGGCCTGTGCAGCTGCCAAACGGGCAATCGGTACACGGAAAGGCGAACAACTTACATAATCTAACCCAACAGCGTCGCAGAATTCGACTGAACTTGGCTCTCCACCATGTTCGCCGCAAATACCTACTTTCAAATCGGGTTTGGTGGAACGGCCTTTTTTTACCCCCATCTCGACCAATTGGCCAACACCGTGACGATCGAGAACCTGGAATGGATCCTGTTTCAGGATACCTTTTTCAAGGTAAGCCGGCAAGAACTTGCCAGCATCGTCACGAGAAAAGCCCATTGTCATTTGGGTAAGGTCGTTTGTCCCGAAAGAGAAGAAGTCGGCAACTTTGGCAATTCCTTCGGCGGTCAGGGCAGCACGAGGCACTTCGATCATCGTTCCAACCAGATATTCCACTTTTTCGCCACGTTCTTCAAAAACTTTAGCCGCAGTATCGTGAATAATTTTTGATTGGTTGTTCAGTTCTGCAATGGTGCCTACGAGCGGAACCATGATCTCGGGTTTGGTTTCGATACCCTTGGCTTTCAGGTTCAGGGCCGCTTCGATAATTGCCCTGGATTGCATTTCCGTGATTTCGGGATAGGTGATTCCCAAACGGCAACCACGGTGACCCAGCATCGGGTTAAATTCTTCCAGTTCGGCAACTTTGATACGGATTTGGTCGATCGAGATACCCATCTCTTCGGCCAACTCTTTTTGGGTAGCTTGCTGGTGGGGAACAAATTCGTGCAACGGCGGGTCGAGCAAACGAACGGTTACGCCATATCCGGCCATGGCTTCGAAAATGCCTTCGAAGTCGGCACGTTGGTATGGGAGTAATTTTGCCAACGCTTCTTTGCGGCCTTCAGTTTCAGACGACAAAATCATTTCGCGCATGGCTTTGATGCGTTCGCCTTCAAAAAACATATGCTCTGTACGGCAGAGGCCAATACCTTTAGCCCCAAATTCGCGTGCTACGCGTGCATCTTTGGGCGAGTCCGCATTGGTGCGGACATACATGCGGGTATATTTGTCAGAGAGTTCCATGATTTTGCCAAAGTCGCCGCTCAAAGTGGCTTCCTGGGTTTTCACTTTCCCTTCGTACACTTCTCCTGTCGAACCGTTTAGCGAGATCCAGTCGCCTTCTTTGTAAATTTTACCATTGGCTTCCATCGTACGGTTTTTGTAGTTGATTCGGAGGCTTCCTGCTCCCGAAACACAACATTTACCCATACCACGAGCAACAACGGCAGCGTGTGAAGTCATACCGCCTCGGGCGGTTAAAATACCACGTGCAATGTTCATCCCTTCCAAATCTTCGGGCGATGTTTCGATACGTACCAGTATCGAGTTTTCGAATTTGGCTGCTTCGTCGGCAAAGAAAACAATCTGACCGGTAGCAGCTCCTGGCGATGCCGGAAGGCCTTTCCCGATTATTTTTGCAGATTTCAATGCCTCAGTATGGAAAACAGGGTGGAGTAGTTCATCGAGTTTATTGGGTTCGAGGCGGAGCAGGGCTGTTTTTTCATCAATCAAACCTTCCTGAAGCAGGTCAACGGCAATTTTTACCATTGCTGCGCCGGTGCGTTTACCGTTACGGGTTTGCAGCAGCCAAAGTTTACCATCCTGAATGGTGAACTCGATATCCTGCATATCGCGGTAGTGGTTTTCGAGTTTGAGCTGAATCTCTTTCAACTCGGCGTAAGCTTTTGGCATAGCCTCTTCGAGTGAAGGATATTTGGCCGCACGTTCTTCTTCTGTAATATTCTGAAGAACAGCCCAACGGCGCGAACCTTCGAGTGTAATTTGTTGCGGTGTGCGGATACCGGCTACAACATCTTCGCCCTGAGCATTGATTAAATATTCGCCGTTAAACAAGTTTTCACCTGTCGATGCATCGCGGGTAAAACCAACGCCGGTAGCCGAGTTGTTTCCCATATTGCCAAATACCATGGCTTGAACGTTAACTGCAGTACCCCATTCGGCCGGGATATTGTTCAGTTTGCGGTAGTAGATGGCACGGTCGTTCATCCAGCTTTCGAATACTGCGCCAACGGCACCCCAAAGTTGTTCCCATGGATCAGAGGGGAAATCCTTACGGGTTTTCTTCAATACTGCTTCTTTAAAACGCAAGACCAAGATCTTTAAATCGGCTACGGTAAACTCGGTATCTTCTTTAATTCCCAGTTCTTCTTTCAGTGCTTCGATAATTTCTTCGAAGGGGTCGATATCCTCTTTGCTGTGTGGTTTCATCCCTAACACAACATCACCGTACATCTGAACAAAGCGGCGGTATGAGTCCCAGGCAAAACGCTCGTTCCCCGATTTTTTGGCAATTCCTTCTACTGCAAGGTCGTTCAAGCCGAGGTTCAAAATGGTATCCATCATACCAGGCATTGAAGCACGGGCTCCTGAACGGACTGAAACCAAACATGGGTTTTCTTTCGAACCAAATTTTGTTCCGGTAAGGGTTTCGATATATGCTACGGCTTGTTTAACCTCTTTAGCTACCAATTCGATTGCAGCAAAGCGCCCCTGTTCGGTAAATACAGTACATACTTCTGTAGTAATGGTGAAACCCGGAGGAACAGGTACTCCAATCAGGTTCATCTCAGCCAGGTTGGCACCTTTGCCACCCAATAGGTTTTTCATATCAGCGCGGCCTTCCGCCTGACCGTTTCCAAATGTGTAAACGTACTTAGTCATAAATCAATGGATAAGTTTGAATTCTTTGATTTTCCAAATTTTCCGACAAATTTAAATTTATTCGTAAAACAGTTTTTAATTTGTTAATCTAAATAAACTGTTTTTTGATTTTATTTTTACATTTAATTGTAATGTTCTGATTATTAGTATTTAATTTTTCGAAGCCTGATTTTCATCATATCGTTTTTTTGAACCTTGACTGATGTGATTAAACCATTTGATTTCGAAATATTGCATGATTAAGTGCTTATTGTTAAATTCGAAAAAATAACCAGCAATCGATGATTTTGTTCAGAAGCCATACCAAACATAGATCGCCTCAGGGTGCGAGGGCTAAAGGCTTCCTTAACGTTCATGCAGCCAGGCATTTGTTGACATTCGCTTTATTGCTCTATCCATCTGTATTGTTGGCTCAAAATCAATCAGCAATTGCCCGAATTGACAGTTTAAATGCCCGTTCGGCTGCCAACTGGTACACCAATCCTGAACAAACCATAGCCTATGCCGAGCAGGCTTTACAGTTGGCCCGGAATTCTGGTTACAAAAGGGGAGAAGCCGAAGCGCTCAACAATATAGGGGTTGGCTATTATTTCTCAAGCGATTACGACAAGGTACTGGAATATTACAAGAATACGCTCGATATTTATCAACAGATTGGTGACGAAGAGGGCATATCCAAAGTTGGGACACTCTATTTCAGGATTGCCCGCTACCGCAAAGCACTCGAGAATTATGAGGCCGCACTGGCGATTGCCAAAAAATCGGGCGATAAAAAGCAAATCGTTCAATTGGTATCCAATATTGCCGATGTTTACTCCAATCTTGGCGACTACGACTCAAGCCTGCAATGGTACAACAATCTGTTGTTCAATCAGGAACAAATCGGTGATAGCATTGGTCAGGCCGTTACTGTTGAAAAAATCGGGCGATTACATTACAATCGGGGTATCTACGATAAGGCACTTACATCTTTTGAACGTTTGCATCGCATTTATTTGTTGTTAGGTTCCCGCGACGGACAGGCAACGGCATTCAACCAGCTTGGGAGTACATCGTATATGCTCAAAAATGAAGCTGAAGCAATTGTTTATTTTAACCAATCCATTGATATTCAGAAAGAGTTAAATGATCAATTTGGGCTGACGGCCAATTGGCTCAATCTGGGCAGACTTTATCTTTCAGTAAACCAGTTGTCTAAAAGTTTGACCTTTACCCGGCTGGCCGTGGAAACTGCACGTCGCCATGGCGAGAATGAACAGTTGCGCGAGGGACTTAAACTACTTGCCATTGTTCAATCCGATATGCACAATTATGCAGAAGCATTCAAGGCTCAGTTGGAGTATTCGTCAATGCTCGAAAAGAAGAATCTCGAAGAAAAAAACAACCAGTTGGCCAATACATTGGTTTTGTACGAACTGGGTCAAAAGAAACAGGAAAACGATATTCTCCAGGCCCGGAGCGAGAACCTTAGATTAAGCCTCGAAAAAGAATCGCTGAACAAATGGCGATTAAGTTTGGCCGCTACCATTCTTTTTGTTGTAATTGCCATTGGCATTGTAATTTACCGTTATGTGCAAAAGAAACGTGATAATTCCAGACTTGAAGAAGAGGTGCGTCAGGCGGTCGACCGTCAGCAGCAACAGCAAAAGATTATCTTTCATCAGTCGAGCCTTACTTCGCTGGGGGAGCTGGCAGCCGGAATTGCCCATGAGATTAACCAACCGATGCAAAATATTTCATTGTCGTCTGAAATTATACGTGACGAATTGGCTGATCCTGATTTTAATAAGGCTTTCGTTCAAAAAACAGTTAAAGGGATTTTTGATGATATTGAGCGGGTAAGGGGTATTGTTGACCACATCAGGATTTTTTCCAGTGGACAGAAAGAGGAGATTGTGGAACTTTTTAATCCCGACAAGGTGATTTTCGATGCGTTGAAAATGGTTCGTCAACAGATGATTAATCACGGAATCCAACTTGAGGAATTGTATGAAGCGCCCGATGTTCTGCTTTTGGGTAATCCGCATAAGTTTGAACAAGTGATACTGAACCTGATAGCCAATGCTCGTGATGCAGTAGTCCAAAAAGAAAACTCGGTAAAACGGATCGCTGTTGTAACCTCATGGTCTGCATCCGGCGGCGTTGTCATCCAGATAAAAGACAATGGAATTGGTATTGAAGCAGATAAACTGACCGATATCTTCCTCCCATTTTTTACCACCAAAAAACTTGGGCAAGGTACCGGTCTTGGACTGGCCATTGCCCATGGAATCATCACGCAAATGAATGGGCGGATTATTCCGTTTAGCACATCAGGAGAAGGAACTGTAATGACAATTGAATTGCCTGTATCGAAACCATAAAACGACTTTACAATGAACAACAACCTGAAAATTCTTATTCTCGACGATGAAACCAAGATAACCGAGCAACTCTCGTGGCACTTGCAAAAGAAAGGTTTTGAAGTGGTCGCTGCGAATCAGGCCGAACAGGCTTTCAGGTTGCTGCACGACGACCAGTTTGATATTCTTTTGCTCGATGTCATGATGCCGGGAATTAATGGGTTGGAAGTGTTGGAAAAGGTCCGTTGGATCTCCAGAGACACATCCGTGATGATGATGAGCGGTTATGGTGATATGGAGATGGTTATACAGTCGATGCGGTTGGGAGCTTCCGATTTTATCAGAAAACCATTTCAGGTGATGGATATACTGGTTGCCATTGAACGGACCGGAAAAATGATGCAGTTGCAAAATCGTCTGAACGAAGCGGAGATACGCCATTCGTTGCTTAACCGCGAATTGGAGCAGCTTGTCGACAAGGACTTTGTTGGAATAAGCCCAACCATAAAAGCTGTTACTGGGTTAGCACTGAAAGTTGCCGCAGATCCGGGTGTCAATGTATTGATTACCGGTGAGAATGGAACCGGAAAAGAGATCATTGCACGCATTATTCATTATGCAAGTCCTCGAAAGAAAGGAATATTTGTTCCGGTAAACAGTGCTGCAATACCCGAGAATCTGCTTGAAAGCGAGTTCTTCGGTCATGTGAAAGGGGCATTTACCGATGCCCGCGACGAAAAGAAAGGCTATCTTGAAATGGCTTCAGGAGGAACGCTTTTTCTGGATGAAATAGGAGATATGCCCATTGGGTTGCAAGCCAAATTGCTGCGCGTGCTGGAAGAAAGGAGAGTACGCAAAGTAGGTGGCAGCCGAGAAATTAATATTGATTTACGGGTGATTTCGGCAACCAACCGTTCGCCGTTCGAGATGGTCAAAGAGGGGCGGTTTCGTATGGATCTTTACCATCGCATCAATACCATTGAAATTAATATTCCGCCGCTGCGAGAACGGACCGAAGATATCGAACCGATTCTTCATCATTTTGTTTCCCAAATTTCGCATCGAAAGAATCAACGTGAGCCCCTGGTCGATGATGCCGTTATTCGAAAGCTGAAAAACTATTTGTTTCCAGGAAACGTTCGCGAACTTCGTAATCTGGTTGAAAGGGCCTTGATTCTCTCTTCTGGAAATCGGCTGACGGCAGATGATTTTCCCCTCTCGTCGGGCGACAGTAGCCATTCCATTCATAACAACCTGAACCTCGACTCGATGGAGCAACAAATGATAGCCTCAGCTCTGGAGAAAACAACTTTCAACCAAACCGAAGCAGCAGCTCTTCTGGGCATTTCGCGCGACGCATTGAAACGTAAAATTGCCAAATTCAATATTGCGATACATAAATCGATCGATTGAAAACAGCAAAATCGCCAATTAAAATCGCCCATACGGGCGATTTTAGTCATTTTACTATTTTCCGGACGAATACTTTTTGTATGTTAATTTATTGAATTATTGTTGATTGTAGATTTGATGTCTGGGTGAAGATTTTAAGGCACGGAAGTTGGCTTTTGTTCGATAAATGTTCAACTAAAAATATCGAACAATGGAAGCCAAGAAATCACCCAAAGCCGACCTTGAAAGTAAGAGGTCAATGTTTTTCCAAATTGGTTTTATTATGGCCATCGGAATTGTTTTAATCGCCTTTTCATGGGGAACAAAAGTAGAACCGGCAAATGTTTTTAGTGGGGGAGAACCAATCGAAACGGAGGTTGATTTTATCCCGATAACGAAGCCCGAAGACAAACCGAAAGAGATGCCAAAGCCCGTTGTTATTGAAGTAATTGATATTGTTGATGATCATTCGGAAAGCATCGACGAATCATTGGATTTTACTTCTGAGGCTACAAAAGAAACTGTAATCGATTTGATTCCTACCGTTCCCGAAGAGACTTCAAAACCGGAACCGGTATTTCTTATCGGCCAACTCGAAGAGAATCCTGAATTTCCGGGTGGGATGCTGGGATTACAAAAATATCTGTCCCAATCGGTTAGATATCCGTCACTGGCTCAGGAGCAGAATATTCAGGGAACAGTCTATCTGACATTTATCATCAACAAAGAGGGAAAGGTTGAAAATGTAAGTATCTTGAGGGGGGTCGATAAGGCGCTCGACAACGAGGCCCTGCGGGTCGTGAGCAGTTTGCCAACATGGAAACCGGGAAGGCAAAACGGGCGTCCGGTTAAGGTGTCGTTTCAGGTACCCATTAAGTTTCAGTTGCAGAACTAAGTTTAAAAAATCAAATATAAATGATGGAGGCGGCTGTTAAGCCGCCTTTTTTATGCCGTAAAATTGGGGGTAAATTGGCCATTATCGATTTAGAAAGGTATTTTTGTCGAAAATGATGCAAACGATGAAAGTGGTGATGATGGGTGCCGGTAATCTGGCCACGCAATTGAGCATAGCGCTCGTCAATTCAGCAGTTCCGGTTGTTCAGGTTTGGTCCAGAAGCCGGCTGAGTGCTTCAACTCTGGCTGAAAGAATAGGATGTGACTGGATTACCGATATTGGTAAAATTGATAAAGGTGCTGATATTTATATTGTTGCAGTTACCGATAGTGCAATTCAGCCGTTCGTCGAGTCGTGTTCATTTGGCGACAAACTGGTTGTGCATACTGCCGGCAGTGTTCCAATTGATATTTTGGCCAATCATTGCTCTAATTACGGTGTTTTTTATCCGCTGCAAACTTTCTCGAAAGGGCGGGACATCGATTTCAGGAATATTCCCATCTGTCTGGAAGCCAATAGTGAATCCAACCTGACGAAGTTGAGGGAATTGGCCATTTGCTTGTCTGACGATGTCCGTGAGATCAATTCTCGGCAGCGAAAACAGATTCATCTGGCAGCTGTTTTTGTCTGTAACTTTGTCAACCATCTATATGCTATAGGTGAGCGGCTGGTCGATGATAAACAGATGGATTTCTCAATTCTGAAGCCACTGATTGCCGAAACCGCTTCGAAAGCAACACATTTCTCGCCACAAACGGTACAGACAGGGCCAGCCATTCGGAACAATATTGCCGTGATGCAAAGCCACATCGAAATGTTGGCCGGTTATCCGGGTTTTCAGGAAATTTATCGAATAATCAGCAATGATATTTATTTAACCCATAATAAATTACAATGACTTTTTTTAAGGAAGAACTGGTGAAGGTTAAAGGTTTTCTTTTCGACGTCGACGGCGTTTTGTCGAAGGCTGTTCAGCCGCTGTCGCCCGAAGGCGACCCGGTACGAACCGCCAATATGAAAGATGGTTTTGCCATTATGTTTGCCATTCGCAGTGGTTACACCATCGGAATTATTACCGGAGGCCGTACTGCCGACGTTAGACTAAGGCTGGAGAAGCTTGGTATCCGCGATATTTACATGGGCACACTCGATAAAATGCCGTGTCTCGACGATTTTCTTCAACGCAACAAAATGGATGCTTCTGAGGTGATGTATATGGGCGATGATATACCCGATTATGGGGTGATGGCCCGTGTGGGTTTTCCAGTCTGCCCTAAAGATGCAGCCCCCGAAATCAAATCGGTTTCAAAATATATCTCCGATCGCGAAGGAGGCGAAGGGTGCGTTCGCGATGTTATCGAAATGGTGATGCGTGCGCAAGGCAAATGGCTCAATCCCGAAACGATAAATTGGAGTAGTTTTTAATCTGAAACAGAAAGTATTGTGACAAATCATTTATTCGATAAATATAAAAACGCCCGTCTTATTCTGGCTTCGCAGTCTCCGAGGCGGAAAGAACTGCTGGGTGGGTTGAACTTGTCATTCGAAGTGAAGGTGCGCGAAGTCGATGAAAGTTTCCCGGAAACGATGGCAGCCCATGAGGTCCCTGTGTATCTGGCAGAGTTAAAGGCTTCGGCTTTCATAGCCGATATTCAACCTGACGATATCATCATTACGGCTGATACGGTGGTAATAATTAACGGAGAGGTGCTGGGTAAGCCCAACGATTATCCCCACGCCTTCGAGATGCTGAAGAAACTCTCGGGCCATCGTCATACCGTGATTACCGGGGTTTGCATTACGTCGCCGGCCAAACAGCACTCCTTCTCGGCCGTGACCGATGTTTACTTCAAGCATCTTGCCGATTCGGAGATTGATTATTATTTGCAACATTACCGGCCTTACGATAAAGCCGGATCGTACGGGGTACAGGAATGGATTGGATATGTAGCCATTGAACGAATCGAAGGTTCATATTTTAATGTCATGGGATTACCAATCCAACGTTTGTATGAAGAATTGTTAAAATTTTAATATTCAAATCGATAGCACTATGAGGAAGGTTGTAATTCTGTCAGTTTTGCTGACTCTGTTTTCTACGGCATGGAGCAAGGAGGGAATGTGGATTCCTACGCTGTTGAAAAAATACAATATCGAAGAGATGCAGAAAATGGGTTTTAAACTCACTGCTGAAGATATTTACGATGTGAACCATGCCAGCATGAAAGATGCCGTTGTTTTATTTGGCGGAGGGTGTACCGGAGAACTGATTTCGGGCGATGGGTTATTAATTACCAACCATCATTGCGGTTACGGCCAAATTCAGAAACACAGTTCGGTTGAACACGACTATTTAACCAACGGTTTTTGGGCGATGAACAAAAGCGAAGAGTTGTCCAATCCCGGGCTTTCGGTGCAGTTTCTGCTCAAAATGGAAGATGTTACCGGTAGGGTATTCGAAAATACCGAAGGGATAACAAATACCGAAGAGAAGAGTGCGAAGGTTGCCGAAAATATCAAAAATATTGTAGCCGATTATGCCAATGGGCCAAACTACCCGGCCGAAGTCAAACCCCTGTTTTATGGAAACCAGTATTTTGTTTATGTCTACGAAGTTTTCCGCGATGTGCGTTTGGTTGGGGCACCACCCTCGGCCATAGGAAAGTTTGGTGGTGACACCGACAACTGGATGTGGCCACGCCATACAGGCGACTTTTCTATCTTCAGAATCTATGCCGGCAAAGACAATAAACCAGCTGAGTTTTCATCCGATAATGTGCCTTACAAGCCTAAAAAGTTCTTTAAAATCAATATGAAAGGAATTGAAGAAGGCGATTTTACTATGGTTTTTGGCTTTCCCGGATCGACACAACGTTATTTGCCTTCAGCAGCCGTAAAACTGATTATGGAACAAAGCGATCCTAACCGGGTTGCCGTGCGGACCATGAAACTTGATATTTTGGCTGAACAGATGAATGCTGATGCCAAAACGAGGATTCAGTACTCATCGAAATATGCCAATATATCGAATGCATGGAAAAAGTGGCAAGGCGAAATCAAAGGTTTACATCGCCTGGATGCTGTTGAAACCAAGAAAAAGGAGGAAGCCCGTTTTCAGGAATGGGCCGGTGCCACACCGGAAAGAAAAGTCCGTTATGGCAATATTTTAAGCCAGTTTGACCAATTATACACGGAAATTGCCCCCTGGCAACTGGTGAACGACTACTTCTCCGAATCGATTCAGCGCGGTACCGATGTAGCCCAATTGGTACAGCTTTTCAGTGGATTGAAAAAGAGTGTTGGCGACACGGCCAGATTCAACCGGACGAAGGCAGCCTTGCCCAAATATATCGCGTCGTGGCTAAAAGATTATGATCCGAAAACCGACGGGAAAGTATTTGGGGCGTTAACCCGCTTGTATTTCGACAAGGTAAGCCCCGATTATGTTTCGCCCGGGTATCGTAAACTCCAGTCCGACGTAACGGCTCAACAGTTGATTGCTGATTTTTACCATAAATCAATTTTAACTGATTCGCTAAGGCTGAAAAAGTTTGCGTCTGAGTTCAGCGGAAAATCGTTGAGCGCATTGGAAAAAGATCCACTCTTTTCTTTGTTGGAGAGCTTGAACGAACACTATTTCAATAATGTATCACCTGTGTTGAACGATATTCAGCAATCTGTCAATTCATTACAAAAAGAGTATATGAAAGGCCTCATGGAGATGCACGAAGGTGAGCCGTTGATTGCCGATGCCAATCTTACCCTGCGGGTTTCGTATGGCAAAGTTGAAGGCTATCAACCGGCAGATGGTGTTACCTATCAGTATTTTACTACACTGAACGGAATAATTGAAAAGGACAATCCGTCGATTTACGATTACGATGTTCCGGATGCGTTGCGTCAATTGTACGATAAGCGCGATTTTGGACCCTATACCAACCGAACAGGCGAAGTCCCGGTGGCTTTTTGTGCCTCTAACCATACTACCGGTGGTAACTCAGGCAGCCCGGTGCTCAATGCCAATGGAGAGTTGATTGGCGTAAATTTCGATCGCTGCTGGGAAGGAACCATGAGCGATATAATGTTCGACCCTGAGATGTGCCGCAATATTGCACTCGATATCCGGTTTGCCCTCTTCGTGATTGATAAATTTGCCGGAGCAGGCTATTTGTTGGACGAAATGGAGATTGTCAAATAGCTAAAATCAGGAATGACCATAAGACCCGGTTTGAATGATTCATTCCGGGTTTTTATTTTAAAAAAAATTGGGTCGTATATCAGAAAGGATATCCGGGGCAGGTTGTCATTCTCAATCATATGATGCAAATAGTGGTGCATATTCAACCGTATTTCAGCCGGATATACTCTCCGCGAACGAGAGGGGGCTTAAGGCGGCTTGATGCGGAGTTGATGTGGAGTTGATGTGGAGTTGATACTTCCCGGAGCAAAGCAAAAAGTGGAGCATAAGTTGACTGTGCGCCCTCAAATTCACCACGAAGCGAACGCTTACTAAAAAAAATGTCCATTCATTGCTTTCATGTCAGCTAAATACTATATTTAGAATGTCAGTTGCTGACCCACGCAAAACAATCAGAATATAAACCATCAAAATAGGCTATTGTGAAAAATCAGATTACCGATTATGCCGGAACCAACAGTGGTTTAGGCACAAAAGCATTGCAAAGTTACGGTCCGGTGATAACCATTTCGCGTGAATGCGGATGTTCGGCCAAACGGATTGCCACAAAATTGGCGAAGATACTTAGTGGTTACAGTTTTAAATCGGATACGAAAACAGATGTGGAGTGGCGTTGGGTAAGCAAGGAGATTATTGAAGAGGCAGCGCGCGAACTGGAAACCAATCCGGGTAAGATTAACAACGTTTTTCAAACGGAGAAGAAAACCCCTATTCACGAAATTACGACAGCCTTTTCGACGGAGAAGGTGTATGATGCCGACGATTTTCATGTTATTCATACCGTTGGCCAGGTGATGAAGAGTTTTGCCCAGGAGGGTCATTTTATCATTGTTGGGCGAGGGGCTGAAATCCTGACCGAAGGGATTCAAAATCGGCTGTCAGTCAAACTACAGGCACCGCTCGACTGGAGAGTGAAACGTATAATGCAAATTAGCAACCTCTCGTATGTCGATGCCCGCGATTATGTAATTAATGTTGATGTGCAGCGCGACCTGTTTATTGAACACATAGCCGGCCGCAAAGTAAACAACACCGATTACGATGTGGTTTTTAACTACTCGACCATGATGGACGATCACATTGTTGATGCGGTTATTTCGATGCTTAAAAATAGGAATATGATTTAATGTCAAAGGTTTAACAGAACCTCATTGAGGTTGGCCTCTGCATCGAGCCCCATTTTTTTGCGTAACCGGTACCGGTGATTTTCGACACCCCGAACCGATATCCCCAACAACGGGGCAATCTCTTTCGATGAGAGGTTCATTTTCAGATAAGCACAAATTCTCAGATCTCCGGGGGTGAGTTTAGGAAACTCGCCCTTTAATTTTTTGACAAATGCCTCATGCGCCCGTTCAAAGTTGGTTTCGAACGTTTTCCAGTCGTCCTGGTTCGATATGTTTTCGTCAATTTTTTTGACCAGATGAAGGTAGTATTTGTCTGGAAATCTGGAGTCAAGATGGCTTTTTTGCGTTTTTAGAATACTTTTCAGTTCAAGCAAAAATTCGTTCTTCTTGATAATGGCCATTGTGGTATTGGCCAAATCCTGACTTTTAAATGATATTTCGTCCTGCAGTTTCTCGTTTCTCAGCCGAATGAGCTCTTTTTCTTTTTCTTCTCTTTTGCGCTTTTCTTTGCGGCGGGTTTCATTGATAATAATTTGTCTAAAAGTAAGGAGGAGGAATAATATGATGGCTGTGTAACTGGCTTTTGCCCAATTCGACAGGTACCACGGCGGCAATATTGTCAGCTGCAATTTTGTGGTTTCGCTTTCAGCCCCCCAAGAGTCGATGGCTTTGACATACAAGGTATATTTACCTTCTGGCAGGCGTTCGAACCGGAAGAGCGGAGTAGAAACAGGAGAGCGCCAATCGGGGTCAATACCATCAATATAAGCCTGGAATTTAATCCTATCAGTGGAGAAAAGCGGGAAAGAGAATTTTATCTGTGCATTGTTCCGATTAAACCCCAATACATACTTCTGCTGTCCCGGAGGTAGCGTGTCGTTTATCCCACGTCGGTCGGCAGTAATGAACTCTCTGATTTTGAGTTTTTTGTCTCCGATAAGCGATTCGTCCTCGGGTTGATTGGCCCAGAGAAAGGCATATCCGTTTTCGAGACTTAAAATGGCTTCTTTCTCAGATATAGGCGTAATATTCTCAAAATTCTCAATAATCTGATTGTTAAAGAGCGATGAGGGATAGCTTTTTATCAATGAAACCTGATTCTCGTTGATGGTAAAAAGTGTAATGGCCTCGTTTGTAACAAACCAGTAATGATGGTTTGGGGCTTCGAAAATACGATGTGCGGCGGCGAATTTTCCCAGTTGCTGATTTAAAACTTGGTAGTCGACTATCGAATCCTTCAATTCGTCGTAGGTATACAACTTTTCTCCGGTTGCAAAAACAATCCGTTCATCAATTTTAAACGGGTGAATCCCATAATCTTTCCCGAAAACTGAATTTTCACCAAAATAAGTCGATTTGAGAACTTTGTCCCTGTCGTCAGACAACACAATTTTGTAAACGCCGCGATGCATATGGCCGGCCCATAGATTACCGTACAAATCAACTTCCAAATATTGTATCAAATCACTAAATCCATCGATATTGTGTTGAAGAGAGGGGTTTTGGTTGTTGTTAATGGCAATAATATCGGTATAAGTCGACTGCATCAGTAAATCTTTATGTCTGGTATCAGGGGTAACGGAGAATGCTCCGCTAACGGTTGAGATTCTGGTGAAATCGCCGCCTGTAGAAACAAATGTTCCGTTATTATGCCCTATAAATAGCTTATTGCCGATTGTTTTGGAATACCAGACCTGCCCTTGAGTTTGCGGCACCAAGGTAAAACGTTCGTCCGGATCGCCGTTTGCTTTGACAAAAAGCCCTTGGTTGGTTCCCAAATAGAAATTCCCATTGTAAAGAGCTGAGGTATAAACGGCACCTACGTTATCGACCGTATGCAAAGCATACGACCCTTTGTTTTTAAATGATACAAAGTCGATGCCACGGTCGAGTGCAAGCCAGATATTATGGTTTTTATCGAAGGCGATTCCCAGAACGGTATTATTCTGAAGTCCGGCCGGCGTATTGATTTTGAACAGCATTTTTGAAGAAAGGTCAAAAGCGATTATGCCGTCAAGAATAGTTCCGATAACCAGCTTACCATCGGGCGATAAAGCTGCCCGGTTAATTTTGTTTTTGATGAAATATTCGTTCCATTCCGGCAACAGTTGATTGAACCCGTTATGATCATATATAAACAAACCGTCTGATGCTGTTCCAACGATTAGTTTTGATTCGATTTTAAAAACAAACCGAACCTGTTTTTGATTAAAGAAGTTGTGTAGGAGCATCGGTTTGACATTCTTCCCATCGATAAAATACAACCCATCTGCCATATCGACAACAATTTTGCCATCTACTTGTACCATAGAATTGGAAAATTTAGGAAGGTTTATCGGGGTAATTGCTCCATTCTCCCAAATTAAGATTTGGGTAAATGAGTGGAAATAGACTTTTCCGTCGGCAGCGGGGATAATATCCCAAAATTCGACATTGGGGATGAAATATTGTTCGGCAACAGGTGTTAATGAGGTGTAACTCAATTTGCCCGATTGGTCACGTTCCCAGTATCCCAGTTCGCGGTAACCGCTGGTGTAAATTCTGTTATGACCATCTGTTGCCACACATCTGATTATATTGCCGTTGGGCGAGGGGTGCAATAGCCACGAGACGCCGTCGAACTCGAGTAACCCTTTATTATTGGCAAAATATACGATCCCTTCGTTGTCTTTGGCTACTGACCAGTTTTGCCCGTCGGCCTGGTAATCGCTCTTGGTAAAATTCCTGATAACCGGTAGTTCGTTTTTAACGGAGAACACTTGAAATGGTACAAGAATAAAAAGTGATAGCCATATACAATGAACAACATAACGGTACTTTATAATCATCAGAATCTTACTTCGGTTTTTTTCCATTTTTTTTGAAGAAATTAACTTTAATTAATGGCGAACATTTATTATTTTTTTTTGTTTGTTATGTATCAACAAAAGCTAAAATGAAGTATATGTGAATAATCCATTCGCAAGTTATGAAATAATTAACTCACTTTCATTTTAAATACTGTGTATGGAAGTAAAATTTTTGTAATAATAAATCACTTTTAAAGTGTTGTTATACAATTATATAAATAAAAAATATTAATGATGGTGTATTAAAGATGTAGTCAATAAAGACTTCGTTTTATGTTGGTGTGATAGAAGTGTATCCTTTTTCTTTTACTACAGTTGATGTTGCCTTAACTTCGTTTTAAATATTTTTTAAATTTTAACATATGAAAAAACTAATCTTTCTATTGTATCTCTTTTTGTCGGTTACAATCCTATATGCGCAAGAGAAAATTAGTATATCAGGAAAAGTTACTGACGCAACCTCAGGTGAAGTACTGCCGGGAGTAACTGTAGTAGTGAAAGGCACTACAACTGGTATAATAACGGATGCTGATGGTAACTATACAATTGAGACTGCTGGAAACGGCATCCTTTCATTCAGTTTTGTAGGAATGGAAAGCCAGGAGGTGGCCATCAACAATCGGACGACTATCAGTATTCAATTAAAGGAGCAATCGTTTAGTGTCGACGAAGTCGTTGTAGTGGGTTATGGTACTCAAAAAGTAAAAGACCTAACGTCTTCAATTACAACGGTAAAGAGCGATGATTTGGCCAAAACACCATCCGGACAAGCCATGCAGGCGCTTCAAGGTAAAGTAGCCGGGTTGCAGGTGGTGAGCAGTGGTTCGCCAGGGAACTCGCCAACCATCCGAGTACGTGGTATTGGTTCATATCCGGGTAATAACAATGAAGCTCCACTGTATGTGGTTGATGGCATGTTTTTCGATAACATCGACTTTCTGAATCCGGCTGACATAGCGTCAATTTCGGTATTGAAAGATGCTTCGGCTGCTGCCATTTACGGGGTAAGAGCGGCCAATGGTGTTGTGCTGATTGAAACTAAATCGGGGATGCTGAATCAAAAATCCGAAGTAACATACGACGGCTATTATGGCTATCAGGTGGCCCAGAATGTGTTAAAAATGGCTAATGCAGAGCAGTTTACCAATATGGCACTTGAGTCTGGTTCGGCTGCCGATGAAACATTTATATTAAATGCGATGCAGCGCTATGGCAGGAGCCGTGTCAATCCTAATGTCCCTGATGTGAATACCGACTGGTACAAGGAGATTATGCGTCCGGCACCCATTCATAACCACAGTTTGAGTGTTTCAGGCGGCAATCAAAAAGCCACCTATTCGCTTGGAGCAAGCTATTTTGGACAGGAAGGTATTTTGGATATGAAAAATGAATACGAACGTTTTAACCTGCGTTCTAAGATCGATTTCAAAGTGACCGACTGGCTCACCATTGGTGGAAATATGATTATGAGCAATGCCGTTAAATATGGCGAAGAGGCTGGAGCGTGGAATCAGGCCTATTTTGCAGTGCCAATCTTACCTATTTACGACGAAACCAACGATGCTGCCTGGCCCGATAAATTTGCCAATGCACAGGATTTGGGTTACCGAAGCGGGCAAAACCCGTTTCCAACATTGAAGTATAATATCAATCGGTTGAAGATCAAGAAGAATCTTGCCAATTTTTATGCAAAGATTGATTTTATCCCTAATAAACTTTCGTATAAAACGACCTACAACAATGCTTACACTTCGCTCGACGAACGTCTGATAAATTTGCCCTATTTCATTGGCAATAGTTTTCAGCGAGCCGATGCTATTATTGTAAGGAACATGTCGCTTTTTACCGACCAGATTTGGGATAACGTAATTACCTATACCAATCAGTTCGATAAACATGGTGTTGTGGTTATGGCCGGTAGCTCGTTCAGGGATGAAGCTTACAACCGATTGAGTGCCAAAGGGCAGAACTTTCCGACAGACAAAGAACAATCATGGTATATCGATCAAGCTGAAACCATTTCGTTGGATGATGTAAGAGATGAAGGCACAAGACAATACGGTCTTTCCTATTTTGGTCGACTATCTTACAATTTCGACGATAAATATTTGTTGTATGCTACAATGAGGGCTGATGGGAGTTCAAAATATCAGCAAAAATGGGGCTATTTCCCCACAGTTGGTGCCGGATGGGTTATTTCAGAAGAGAACTTTATGAAGCCATACGGCTACATCAACTTTCTGAAGTTGCGTGCCAGTTGGGGGCAGCTCGGCAACGATAATATTCAGGCAAGCGACGGAGCCATTACTACGAGTATTGTCAATACGGCTATAAACGGCGTATTGGTTTCGGGGGCCAAAATCTCAAATACCTACTCTTCGTTAAAATGGGAAGTTACAGAAGAGACCAATATCGGCTTGACAGCCCGCATGTTCAAAAACCGTTTGTCGGCTGACGCTGATTACTTTATTCGTGACACCAAGAACGCAGCCATCTATGTTTCCATTCCTGCGGTAGGCGGAACGGTATTAAAGAATGTTGGCATCATCCGTAACTCAGGCTTCGAATTGGCTTTAAACTGGGAAGATGCAATTTCAGGCGATTTGAAATACAATGTTGGCATCAATATCTCAACATTGAAAAATAAGGTACGCGACTTGTACGGTCAGCCTTATATCGATGGTGGAAGCGCAGAGTTTCGTCAACGTTCAATCGTTGGGCAACCACTGCTGGCATTCTTTGGTCGTGAGGTTGTAGGTGTTTATCAAAATCAGGCTGAGATTGATGCTGACCCGATTGCAGTTGCTAACGGATTGGTTCCGGGCGACTTTAAATACAAGGATCAAAATGATGACGACATTATCAACGATGACGACCGGGTGGTTTTAGGCTCATATTTCCCGACATTTATGTATGGGATGAACCTTGGCCTTACCTATAAAGATTTTGAATTGACAGCCAATATGGTTGGGCAGGCCGGTAACAAGATTCTGAACCGCAAGCGCGGAGAGATTATCTGGACTGCCGATGGCAATATGGATGCAGATCTGGCTAAAAATCGCTGGCATGGCGATGGTACATCTAACAAGTACCCTTCGTCATCAGGTTTACGTCGTGGTTGGAACCAGAAAATGAGCGACTATTTTGTTGAGGATGGCTCATTCTTCAGGATTCAGAATGTCCAGTTGGCCTATAATCTAAAAAACAAACAGTTGTTTGGAGCCGAAATGCCTGATATGAGGGTTTCGCTTACTGCTGACAGGCCACTAACCGTTTTCAAATACAACGGTTTTAGTCCTGAAGTTGCTAATGGAATTGATACTCAAACTTATCCGATTCCAGCAGTATATACCATCGGGTTGAATGTCAAATTCTAATTTTCAAAAAAAACAGATATGAAACACTTTAAAAACACGATAAAATACTCGATACTGGTACTTACACTCTTGCTTGCAGTTTCGTGTAACGACTTGCTGAACGAGCCTGCCGAGAATAAATCGTTCACCGAAGAGACCGATTATACGATATCGAGTAACATGATACTACCGCTGATTGGAGTATATGCAGAGTTTAATGGGACTGCCTGGGAGAATTTTCCATTGATTGCTGTCCGTGGCGATGATGTAAATGCCGGAGGATTAGGTGACCAACAGGATTATGCTGAAACAGACAAGTATAATTACAACAAAGACTATTGGATGTATAACTCGGTATGGCAAAACCACTACTCCGATATTTTTACAGCCCATTCGGCTATTGAGCAAATCGAGAAATACAAAGAGTTTGCTGCCGATAAGGCACTTGCTGATCAGTATATTGCTGAAATAAAGACGATTCGTGCCTGGTGGCTTTTCAATCTGTCGCGAGTCTGGGGTACGGTATTTATTCCCGAGAGTTCAGACCCGTCGACACTGCTTGTGGCCGAGTTGAAGACCAAAGAGCAGGTAATGCAACACATTTCTGATCAAATGGACGAAGCGATTGCAAAGTTGCCGGCTATTCACCCGAACAAAAGGGCAGATATTACAGGAGGTGTGACCAAATATACAGCCCTTGCCATTAAAGCTTTGGCCAATATGGAAAATAAAAACTATCAGGCTGTAGCCGATGCCACTTCCGAGATTATTAAATCGGGTGCTTTTACCCTCGAGAGCGATTTCTATCAACTTTTCAAACTCAAAGGAAAATTGAACAACGAAAATGTTTTGGAAATGCAATACTCCGATTTTGGTAAAGGTTCGGGCGATAATTATGCCTATTTGTTTGCTTTCTTCGGACCTCAGGGTTGGACCCCGAAAGTAACAGGTGCAGGCGATGGATGGGGTTTCTATGAGCCAAGTTTAAAGTATATTAAATTCATGATTGATCGAGGTGAGACTACCCGTCTGCAAACCAGTGTACTGTTCACCAATCGTGGAATTGCTGAAATTCAAAAGGATGCAAAATATGCCACATTGCCGGCATGGATTTCCAATACAACGCCAAGCGGTGATAAAATTAACGATTATGCCCGTGCCCTTTTTGCCAGTGGTAAACACTATTTGCCATCTGATCAATTAACGCCCGGACGTACAGATTACGGAACAAACAAGAATTTCTCCTGTATCCGTTACGCCCAGATTTTGTTGATGCACGCAGAAGCATTGACGAGTGGTGCCAATAGCAGTGCAATGACAGCTGATGCTGCCGTTAATTTGGTCAGGACAAGGGCTGGGTTGTCGTCGATTTCAGGGGTAACCAACGCTCAGGTTATGGACGAAAAATATGCCGAATTGGCGATGGAATGGGGTACCCGTTACTACGATTTGGTGCGCACAGGCAAGTATAGTGAGTTGAGCTACGATGGCCGCTCATTCTCTGAAGAAAAGATATTCCTGCCTTATCCGCAAAATCAGGTCGACCAGTTGCCTGCATTAAAAACAAAAAAATAATCGTTGAACCATAATGCGTAAAAAAATATGAGAACTTGTAAGAATAATTTCCTCTTTTTGTTCCTGCTCATTTTTACAATGGCTTGCAACGAAGGAATCGACCCGATAACAAAAGTTAATCCGGGGCCCGATGAATCGAGTCCGGCCATTACCATTAAATATCCGGTGGACGGAACAAAAATCCAGGTGCCTGAATTGACGACTTCAATCAACATTCAATTCGAAGCCACTGACGACATTGAGCTTAAGTCGATATCAGTTTTGCTCGATGGTACTGAAATTACCAGTTTCAGCGAGTTCAAGGATTATCGCAGGGCAGTCAAGGAATACACCTATAGTAATTTAACCAATGGTATTCATACTTTGACTATTAATGCTACCGATATGGAGAACAAAGTTACAACCCAATCGGTACGGTTCGAGAAAAAACCTCCATACATTCCGCTTTACGACGGAGAGACTTTTTACATGCCATTTGATGGTGATTATGTGGAAAAGATAAGTTTTAAAAGCGCGACGAAAGTGGGCACTCCCGGATTTATCACTACTGCCCTAAAAGGCAACGGTGCTTATGCAGGTGCAACTGACGGTTATTTGACTTTCCCGTTGGCAGGTTTAACAGGCCCTGAATTTTCTGCCGGATTTTGGTGTAAACTGAATGCAACCCCCGACAGAGCAGGTCTTATTTCTATTAGCCCCGGAGGTGAAGATCGTACAAAGGGATTACGTTTCTTTCGTGAAGGAAGCGCCACCTCTCAGCGTTTTAAATTGAACGTAGGTACAGGTGCAGGTGAAACATGGAACGATGGTGGTGTTGTAAATTTGCCTGCAAACGATTGGGTGCATTTGGCCTTTACAGTATCCCAAACCAACTGCATTGTATATATCAATGGCGCAGTTGCAACTTCAGTCGCTAACACTGGTATTGATTGGACCGGATGTTCAACTATCTCGATATTCTCCGGAGCCCCAGGTTTCTCTTACTGGAGCCACAAATCGGACTTGAGCAATTTTGATGAACTTCGATTTTTCAACAAGGCATTAACTCAGGCCGATATTCAGAATATTATTCAAAACGATTCACCGTATGTTCCCAAATACAGCGGCGAGGTCTTCTACATGCCTTTTGAAGGAAATGCCAGAGATTTGGTTACCAATGCTAATGCAACGGTTGTTGGTGCACCAACCTATGCCGATGGTAAAATTGGGAAAGCTTATACCGGTGCAGCCGATTCTTATCTCACGTTCCCAACAACAGGGTTGAAAAATGCCAATTTTAGTGCAGCCTTCTGGATGAAGGTCAACTCATCACCCGACAGGGCAGGTATTTTGGTGATGGGGCCACCAGATCCGAACAATACTGCTGCTCAAAATAATCGCACTGCAGGTTTTAGGTTCTTCCGCGAAGGATCTGCTGCAAGTCAGATATTTAAACTGAATGCAGGTAATGGTAAGGCCGACAGTTGGTTCGACGGTGGTGCTGCAGCTACTGTTGATGTTACTACAGGTGCCTGGAATCATTATGCTTACACCATTTCAGGGACTGAATGTGTCGTTTACATCAACGGTGAGGTTGTTAAACAGGGCTCATTTTCAGGAATAGACTGGACCGGGTGCGATATCCTTTCAATCATGTCAGGAGCCCCTAGGTTTACGGAATGGAACCATTTATCGGATCTGGGTATGATGGACGAATTACGTCTATTCAACAAAGCGCTGTCCGGTACTGAAGTAAAGGCCATTTTTAATGCCGAGAAATAGTTTGTAGAGTAAAATAGCATAATTAGTTCAGTTCGATTTTTAGTAAAAAAGGCTGCCTGTCATCATGCAGGCAGCCTTTAAAATCCGGCTTACAGCGGTATTTCAGGTTGGGTTCTTACGTTCGAAAATAAAAAATAAATGAGACAAATTTTTTTGCTTGGTTTTGCCTTGTTTGTGTTTACGGGATGTGGCAAAAATGATTCAGATATGCCTTCCGACCCCGACCCTGTACCTTTCAGTTACAAACAGATAACGGTTGATGGCCGTTTTACAGGATTGGATTATAAAGGAACAAGCCGAACACCGGCAGTTAAAGTTACATTTGGTGCTCCGCTCGATCAAGGAACTATTGCCACTTCCATAACCCTGAAAGACAAAAATGCCTCGACTTTATCGTTCACCTTTTTATCATCCAACAACGATAGCACCATTGTTATCAAACCATTGTTTCCGCTTACACCGTTTACTGCTTACGAATTAAAATTTTCGGGAGGATTGAAGTCGAAAGCCGGAGGTACGTTTAATTCACCATTTCAGCTAAGTTTGACTACGGGTATTGACTCGACCGACAAATTTCCACGAATCTCAAGAGACTCATTATTAACGCTTATCCAGAAACAAACGTTCAGGTATTTCTACAATCTTGGCCATCCGGTTTCGGGAATGGCCCGCGAGCGGAACACTTCCGGCGACATTGTTACCACCGGAGGTACCGGTTTTGGGCTGATGGCTATTCCGGTGGCTATTGAACGAAAATTTATTACCCGTCAGGAAGGTTTTAACCGGGTAGAAACCATTGTCAATTTTTTGACTACCAAAGCAGCCAGTTTTCACGGGGCTTATCCCCATTGGCTCAACGGATCTACGGGGATGGTCGTTCCGTTCAGCGAGAAAGATAATGGTGCAGATTTGGTTGAGACATCCTTTTTGATGATGGGACTCATAACTGCCAGGCAATATTTTAACGAAATAAATATTGCTGAAACAAAATTGCGTGAAGATATCAATCAGCTATGGAAAAAGGTAGAATGGGATTGGTTTCGCCGTAACGGAGGAAATGTGCTTTACTGGCACTGGAGCCCAAATTATGAATGGGCAATGAATATGGCTATTCAGGGATGGAATGAGTGTTTGATAACTTATGTCCTGGCAGCATCGGGAAACGATTACACTATTCCCAAATCAGTTTATGATATTGGTTTTGCCCGCAACGGCGCCATAAAAAATAATATTAGCTATTATGGAACTGAGCTTCCGTTGGGTGAGCCATTTGGTGGACCGCTTTTCTTTTCGCATTACTCATTTCTGGGGCTAAATCCCAATGGATTATCAGATTCGTATGCTGATTATCGCAAGCAGGTGGTTAATCATTCCAAAATCAATTACGAATATTGCAAGGCTAATCCGCTTAATAATTACGGATATAGTCAGTTTTGCTGGGGGTTGACAGCAAGCGATATCAAAGATGGGTATACCGCCAGTTCGCCAACCAACGATGTCGGGGTTATTGCCCCAACAGCAGCCATATCCTCCATCCCTTTTACCCCCAATGAATCGATGCAGGCAATAGAGTTTTTCTATTACCAGTTGGGCGACAAAATTTGGGGTCAATATGGATTTATTGATGCTTTTAGTCTGAACGAACCTTGGTTTGCCAACTCTTATTTGGCTATCGATCAGGGGCCACAGATTGTGATGATTGAGAACTATCGAACAGGGCTCGTATGGAATTTATTCATGTCGGCTCCCGAAATCAAGAATGGGCTAACCCGTTTGGGCTTTAGTTTCAACCCTTAAAATTCAATTTGCTCACTACCAAATATTTTAAAAAATGATGAAAAAGATAATCATATTCCTGGCCGTTGTTATTGCCGGAATAGTTGTTGCATGCAATAGCAAACCCACAAAACCAAAGTTAGCGGGTGGCACATCTGTGCAACTTTCTGATGATTCGCTGCTAACGTTGATACAGTACAAAACTTTCCAATATTTTTGGGAAGGTGCGGAACCCAATTCCGGTATGGCGCGTGAACGTTATCATGTCAACAATGTTTATCCCGAAAATGACATGAATATTGTTACAATTGGGGGAACAGGCTTTGGGGTGATGGCTATTATTGTCGGGATTGAAAGAGGTTTTATCACCCGTGAAGAAGGTTTTCAACACTTGAGTAAAATTGTCTCTTTTCTCACAAAGGCCGATCGTTTTCACGGAGCTTGGCCGCATTGGCTCGATGGCGAGACAGGTAAGGTTAAGCCATTTAGTACCCACGACAATGGTGGAGACCTGGTTGAAACGTCATTCCTGGTTCAGGGATTAATTGCCGTCAAACAATATTTTATTCAGGGTAATGAGGCCGAAAGAGCGCTTTCCTTACAAATTGCCAAATTATGTAATGAAGTGGAATGGAGTTGGTACCAGAATGGCCAGAAAGCTATTTACTGGCATTGGTCACCGAATTACGAATGGAAAATGAATTTTGCCATCAAAGGGTACAACGAGTGCTTGATAACGTATGTTTTAGGGGCATCATCGGCCACTTATCCAGTCGATCCGGCTGCCTATCATACCACTTGGGCTATGGATGGTGCAATCAAATCGGCGCACGAGAAATATGGTTACAAACTTTCGATGGTTCATCAGGCATGTCCGGAATATGGTGGTCCGCTTTTCTGGGAACACTATTCATTTTTGGGACTTGACCCTAGGAAATTAAAAGATAACTATGCCGATTACTGGGAGCATAACCGCAACCATGTATTGATTAACCGTCAATATTGCATCGAAAACCCCAAACAGTACAAAGGGTATGGCGAAGGAAGCTGGGGGCTTACTTCAAGTTATTCCATTCCCAATTTCGCGGAAGCGGAAAAGAACCATACTGATTTTGGTTCGATAGGAAACGATGGTTTTGGCTATGCAGGCCATTGTCCATGCGAAGATTTGAGCGTGATTTCACCAACAGCTGCACTCTCCTCATTTCCGTATGCCCCGGCTGAATGTATGAAAGCGGCACGCTATATGCACGAGGTATTGGGTGATCGATTATTTGGTAAGTTTGGCTTTTACGATGCTTACAGCGAACAATTTAATTGGTTTCCGCAAAAATACCTCGCTATCGATCAGGGCCCTATTGTGGTGATGATAGAAAACTACCGCAGCGGTTTGCTCTGGAAATTATTTATGAGCGACACCGATGTGCAAAACGGATTGAACAAGCTTGGCTTTCAATATCAGTAAATACCGTAAGCAAATGATAAGAAAAGGTTTGACCCATTTTTTGATCCTGTTTTTTGCTGTTGCGCTATCCATTCCGGTTGTAGCCCAACAAAAAACTTACTGTAATCCCATCAATATCGATTATGGCTTTACGCCAATACCCAATTTTAGTGAGTGGGGAAGGCACAGAGCTACAGCCGATCCTGTGATAGTTACCTATAAAGGCGATTATTATCTCTTTTCGACCAATCAATGGGGCTATTGGTGGAGCAGCGATATGGTGAACTGGAACTTTGTCAGTCGTTCTTTTTTGAGGCCGGAACACAAAGTTTACGATGATTTGTGCGCACCGGCAGCTTGGGTTCAGGGTGACACGCTTCTGGTTTTTGGCTCGACCTATTCGACCAATTTTCCGATATGGATGAGCACCAACCCAAAGGCCAACGACTGGAAAGAGGTGGTGCACGAACATTTGATTGGTGGCTGGGATCCCGATTTTTTTGTCGATGACGATGGCAAAGTGTACGAATACAACGGAAGCAGCAATTGTTATCCGCTTTATGGTGTTGAAGTCGACCGAAAGACATTCGAGCCCAAAGGGGCCAGAAAAGAGTTGCTCCTGCTGAATGATGACCGTTTTGGCTGGCACCGTTTTGGCGAGCTATCCGACAATACTTTTCTCGATCCTTTTGTCGAAGGAGCCTGGATGACCAAGCATAATGGCAAATATTACCTGCAATACGGTGCTCCGGGAACCGAATTTAGCGGCTATGCCGATGGTGTTGCCGTTTCCAACTCTCCTTTGGGTTTCTTCGAACATCAGTCGTTGCCATTGAGCTATAAGCCCGGAGGTTTTGCACGGGGAGCCGGACATGGGGCTACTTATCAGGATCTGAACCGTAATTACTGGCACGTTTCCACCATCGCGATTGGCGTTAAAAATAATTTTGAACGCCGTTTGGGAATCTGGCCTGCCGGATTTGATAATGACGGGGTGATGTATTGCAACACCGCTTTTGGCGACTATCCTCACTATTTGCCTGATGGTGAAACCAACCATCTGAAAAGCCGTTTCACCGGTTGGATGTTACTTAATTATAAAAAACCGGTAACCGTTTCTTCGACTTTAGGTGCTGCCTGCGAAGCGAATAATGCAGTCGATGAGGATATCAAAACTTATTGGAGTGCTGCAACAGGCAATAAAGGCGAGTGGATTCAGAGTGATATGGGAAGCATTTCAACGATTAAGGCCGTTCAAATTAATTATGCCGACCAAGATCTTGACTTTCTTGGGAAGCAAACTAATATTTACCACCAATACAAGTTGTGGTATTCGGTTGACGGAAAATCGTGGAAAGTTCTGGTCGACAAAAGCCTAAACAAAACTGATGTACCTCACGATTATATTGAACTGGGGCAAGAGGTTAAAGCCCGATACGTGAAGTTGGAAAATATTCATCTTCCCGGCGGAAAATTTGCGGTCAGCGGACTGCGCATCTTCGGAAGGGGAAATGGCAATTTGCCGGAACAGGTGAAAGATTTCATGGTGTTGCGTGGCGAAAAAGACAAGCGCAGTGCCTGGTTACGCTGGCGTCCGGTTGATAACGCCTACGCGTACAACATTTACCTGGGCGTAGACCCCGACAAATTGTACAACTGTATTATGGTAATGAATGCCAATGAATATTGGTACAAAGGAATGGATAAAAACAAAACCTACTATTTCAGGATTGAGGCCATAAACGAGAACGGTACTTCGGCGCAAACCGAACTACTCAAGGTCGATTGACGAATTCCGATCCGGTTGAAATCGTTATCTTTGGTCTCCTTTTATAAAAGTCAAATTTTTTGTTTCATCAAAACAATTTCGTAATGAAACCTTTAAGATTATTGTTTTCCGTATGTCTGTTGATATTGGCCATCACGGTTACAGCCCAGGTAAAATCATCGTCCGGCGACAAAAAGATGAATGATTTTATCGATGGGTTGATGTCAAAAATGACGCTTCAGGAAAAATTAGGACAGATGAATCTGCCTGCATCCGGCGATATTACCACCGGCGAAGCTGAAAGCTCCGATATTTCGATCAAAATTAAAGAAGGCAAAGTTGGTGGTCTTTTCAACATCAAATCTGTTGAAAAAATTAAAGAAGTACAGCGCATTGCAGTGGAAGAGAGCCGACTGAAAATCCCGCTGATTTTTGGGATGGATGTTATTCATGGCTACGAAACTGTTTTCCCAATTCCATTGGGATTAAGTGCTACATGGGATATGCCCCTTATCGAAAAAAGTGCCCGCATTGCAGCTATTGAGGCGAGTGCTGATGGTATCAACTGGACTTTCAGCCCGATGGTCGATATTGCCCGCGACCCGCGTTGGGGCAGAGTTGCCGAAGGATCGGGAGAAGATCCCTACCTCGGTTCTGAAATAGCCAAAGCGATGGTTCATGGTTATCAAGGTGACGATTTAACCCAAAACAATACCATTTTAAGCTGTGTGAAACACTATGCATTGTACGGCGCCGCCGAGGCTGGCCGCGACTATAATACCACCGATATGAGCCGATTCCGGATGTACAACGAATACTTCCCGCCCTACAAAGCTGCCGTTGCTGCCGGTGTTGGCAGTGTGATGGCTTCTTTTAACGAAGTTGATGGTATTCCGGCAACCGGTAACAAATGGCTGATGACCGATGTGTTGCGCAAACAGTGGGGTTTTAACGGTTTTGTGGTAACCGACTATACAGGGATCCCGGAAATGATAGCACACGGCGTGGGCGATTATCAGACCGTTTCTGCCATGGCACTCGAAGCTGGTATTGACATGGATATGGTGGGAGAGGGGCTTCTGACCCAGAGTGAGAAATCGTTGAAGGAAGGCAAAGTGTCGATGGAACGTATCGACGAAGCCTGTCGACTAATTCTGGAAGCCAAATACAAACTGGGACTTTTTAGTGATCCTTACAAATATTGCGATAGCAATCGTGCCAAAACTGAGATTTTCACACCTGAGCATCGTCAGTTTGCCCGTGAAGTAGCTTCAAAAAGTTTTGTTTTGTTGAAAAACGAAGGAAATATTCTCCCGTTGAAAAAAGCTGGTACAATTGCTGTTGTGGGTCCGTTGGCCGATAACAAGGAAAATATGCCCGGAACCTGGAGTGTGGCCGCCGATTTTTCAAAAGCGACTTCCGTTCTTACAGGATTAAAAGCCGTTGCAGGCGATAAAGTAAAGTTTGTTTATGCGCAGGGGTCGAACTTACATGCTGATGAAATTTTTGAGAAACGCGTGGGTATTTTTGGAAAACCGTTGCACCGCGATAGCCGTCCGGCCGAAGAAATCATTAAGGAGGCTGTTGATGTTGCCAAACAGAGCGATGTAGTAGTAGCCGTAGTTGGCGAAAGTGCTGAAATGAGTGGCGAAGCATCGAGCCTGAGCAACATAGAGATACCACAGGTTCAGCGCGATTTGTTGAAAGCATTGTTACAAACCGGTAAACCGGTAGTGGCAGTTGTATTCGCCGGCCGTCCGTTAGCCATGAAATGGGAAGACGAAAATATTCCGGCTATCCTAAATGTCTGGTTTGGTGGTTCTGAAGCTGGTTTAGCCATTGCCGATGTCCTTTTTGGAGATGTCAACCCGTCAGGAAAACTAACGGCTACATTCCCGCAAAATGTAGGACAGGTACCAATTTTCTATAACCATAAAAATACCGGTCGGCCGTTGGCCGATGGTGCCTGGTTTCAGAAATTCCGTTCGAATTATATCGATGTTTCCAACGACCCGCTTTATCCGTTTGGCTACGGTTTGAGCTATACCACTTTTAGTTATGGTGAAATAAAACTGAGCCAGGCCGATCCCAAAGGCGACCAAACCATTACGGCATCGGTTGAGGTGAAAAACAATGGTAAATTCGATGGAGAAGAGGTGGTGCAGCTTTATATCCGCGATGTGGTAGGTTCAGTTACCCGTCCGGTTAAAGAGCTGAAAGGTTTTCAGAAAGTAGCCCTAAAAGCAGGAGAGACACAAACCATCAGCTTTACCATTACTCCCGAAGCGTTGAAATTCTACAACAGCGATTTGAAATATGACTGGGAAGCCGGTGAATTTCAGGTTATGATTGGCGGAAATTCGCGCGACGTGAAAGTGACATTTATCAACTGGACCAAATAGGATTCTCCGAATCCAAAAAAGCAAAACCCCGCAGGCTTATTCTTGCGGGGTTTTGCTTTGCACTTTTGATCGATTTACGGTTTACTGTTTTCGTTAAAACTAACCATCCAGTTCACACCAAACTTGTCGCCGAACATTCCGAAGTAGTCGCCCCAGAAAGTGTTGTCCATGGGCATGATAACTGTACCGCCTGATGAAAGCTGGCCGAATATTCTGTCTGCCTCCGCTTTGCTGTCGGTATTGACGGAAATGGTAAAATTATTGCCTTTTATAAAGCTGGCAGCCCATTCGCCGCCAGTATCGCTTCCCATTAGCACGGTTTCTTTACTAATAGGCAGCGAAACATGCATCACCAATTGTCCCTCTTTTTCCGATAACGGGGCACAGCCTTCCTGCGGTGGCATATCTTTGTAGCGGCTCAGATAGCTAAATTCGCCACCAAAAACCGATTTGTAAAAGTTGAAGGCTTCTTCGCAGTTGCCGTCGTAGTTGAGATAAATGTTTACTGTTGTCATTGTGTTTCGTTTGTGAATGATTTGAATCGTAGAGATTTATCAGTCGTTTTCAGATAATTCTTTCAATTTCTGTAGCGCCAGCGGAAAAGTTTTCTTCATGTAGTCGGCATATTCGGCAATGGCATCAACCTCCACTTTCAGTTTCGAGGTGCTACCTTCGGTAGTTATGTTGTATGATTCGATACATCCGCTCCACCGTTCCGTCTCTGCGTCAAGCGGCAGCTCTTTAAAATCGCGCACCATGCCGATATGTGAGAAGTATATAAACTCGTTTTCTTTCAGGAAGATAATATCGCTGTACATTCCTTCGCCAGAAGGGGTGAGAAAATGGACACGGTTCCCTTGTTCCAAGTCGCCGTCGAGGTATGAACCTTCACAAAATGGTTGGGTCCATCTGGTGTAATTTTCTTTTTTCCAGAGTCTTTGCCAAAGTTTTGGGGGCGAGGTCTCGATGGCAATGTTGAAAACCAATCTTTCGATGCCATAGAGGTAATTTCGGAGGTTTATGCTGACAATTCCTTTCCAGCCAATCTCGAAGTTGTGTCGCGCAAACTCTTCGCCGGCATCGGCAAAACTCTCAACGCCCGAATGAGTTAAGGTTACCCATGTTTTGGCTTCTTGTGCTTCGAACTGCCATACTACTTTCGATATCCCGTTGGAGTGGCTTGGGTGCTCTCAACTGTAAGCAATCGTTAGGTGAGGTACAATTTCCAGAAACTGACACCTGTGAAAATAGTTGTGTGAATCTTCACTTTCGTAGAAGGTAAATGTTTTTCCTACCACAAATTGGTAATCCTGCACGGCAAAATACTACTTTTTCAACTCTTCACTGAGCGAAAGCGCGTTCCAGACTTTTGCGAGAGGCGCGTCGATAAGTTGCTTCACAATAATAGGTTCCATAAAATATTGTTGATTTAACGCTGTTGGTATTCAAAATTGTGTACCTGTTTTACGATGAAACCAGCTTCGGGTTAACCCATTTGAGAGCGTTTTTTTATGGATAATTTAGGTAGTAGGCCGAAATTAACATGCAGCAGATTTGCAAGTACCTTACATCAATCATCGTTCTACTCCAATTCGACCACCGTGATACCGGCTCCGCCAAATTGCACATGCTCATCGCGGAAGCGGGTTACTGCCGGTTCTGTTCGAAGGTAGTTGCGAATCAATTCGCGCAAAATACCATTGCCTTTCCCATGTAAAATGTGCAATTCATGTGCTTCAACCATAATGGCCTCGTCGATAAACTCCCGTATTTTCTGCAAACCTTCTTCGGCACGCATCCCGCGCACGTCGACCCGGGGCTTGAAATTCAGTTTCTTGTCGTTAATTTCCTGATTGATTCGGGCTAATGTTTTGTTCTCCGTTTTTGTCCGTTTCATTTCGTTGCGTGTAACGGTTTCGAGTTTCGATTTTTGCAATGTCGAAAGGAGCGACCCAAATGCAACCGTAATATTTTCGCCTTTGATTTCCAGAATCTCACCACTGGTGTCCTGGCCAATGATGCGAACCCAGTCGCCTTTTTTCATCTCCTTGTAGGCTGCTGAAACTGAACTTTGTGGCTTGTTTTCCTTTTCGGGGTGATTGGCTTTTTTGCGTTCGCGCTCTTCCTCTTTTTTCCGGAGCTTTTCCATTTTGAGCTTGATGCGCTCATCTTCGTCGTTTTCCTGCTGAAGGACATTCTCCTTGAATTCTGCCAGTTGCTTTCGAACCATTTGTGTCCGCTCTTTCTCGGCCGAAGCCTCTTTGATTTCACGGATAGTCTGTTCAATCATTTTATTCGAATTGGCCAACATGGCTTCAGCCTCTTTACGTGCCTTGTCGATAATCTCTTTGCGTAACTTCTTGGTTTCCGACAGGTTGTTTTGATAGTTTTCAGCCAACTCTTCCAATTGTTTTTCGACCTGACGGATATTTTGTCTTTTGCTTTCCCAGTAACGTTTATCGCGGACAATATCGCGAAGATGCTTGTCGAAATTGATGTGATCTTTCCCGATTTTGTCGGTTGCTTCCAGTAAAATATCTTCCGGAAGGCCGATTTTTCTGGCAATCTCGAAAGCAAACGAACTTCCTGGTTTTCCAATTTGTAATTGAAAAAGGGGCTCCATCCGGTGTTGGTCGTACATCATCGCCCCATTGACAATGCCCGGCGCTGACGAAGCGAAATGTTTCAGATTGGTGTAGTGCGTGGTAATCACACCAAAAGTTCCCAACTGGTTCATCTTGTTTAGAATGGCTTCGGCAATTGCTCCGCCGAGCATGGGTTCGGTACCAGTGCCAAATTCGTCAATCAATACCAACGAGCGGTTGTTGCAGTTCCTGACAAAAAACTTCATATTAATCAGGTGCGAACTATAGGTACTCAGGTCGTTATCGAGCGACTGGTCATCGCCAATATCGATAAAAATTTTACCAAAAATACCGGCTTTGCTGTCGATGTGGACCGGAATAGGGATGCCACATTGCAACATATATTGCAGCAACCCGACTGTTTTCAGACAAACCGATTTGCCACCTGCATTGGGCCCTGAGATTAACAGTATTCTGTCGTTTTCAGTGAGTTTGATATTAAGGGGAATTATGCTTCTCTTTTCGCGTGCCAGATTGAGTTGGAGAATAGGGTGGCGCGCTTCGAGCCAGTTGAGTTCGCTACCCTCCACGAGCAGAGGTTTAACAGAGTGGCTCTCGATGGCCCAGATGGCTTTGGCGCGGATAAAATCTATCACCGCCAGAATATCGTACGAATAGGCAATGTCGTCGGCATAGGGGCGGATATCGTCGGTAAAGCGGGTAAGAATACGTATAATCTCACGCCGTTCGGCCGACTCCAGTTCGCGGATGCGGTTGTTGGTTTCTACAATCTCTTCGGGTTCGATATAAGCAGTGCGCCCGGTAGCCGATTCGTCATGAACTATCCCTCTAATTTTTCGTTTGTTGGCCGAAAGAACCGGTATTACCGCCCGGCCATCGCGAATCGAAACGGAGACATCTTTCTCCACCAAACCGTCGGCCTGAACCTTTTTCAGGATGGATTGCATGATTTTTGAAACATTCGATTGCAACGAGAAAATTTCCCTGCGGATTTGTGCCAGTTCGGGCGAAGCGTTATCCTTTATCTGACCATATTTATTGATGATTTGATCGATGCGATCGTAGATAAAAGGGAAAAGCTGTACGTTGCGGACAATTTCTCTCAGCCGGGGAAACAATTCTTCATCTTTGTCTTTGAAAAAGAGTACTATTGCCCTGATGGTTTCGAGCGAGCGTTTCAGATCGAAAATCTCATTGACATCGAGAAAAGCGCCAACCAGTTTCGATTTTTGCAAGGCAGACCGCATATCGGCAAAATAGCCGGTAGGGAAGTTCATCGCTTCGCGGATAATCACCATAAATTCCCCCGTTTCGTCGAGCATCCGCTCCACTTCGCGGTAGCTATCGACAAAGCGGCAGTCGTCGGCCAGCTCTTTGCCCAGCGAGCTGAGGCAGCGTGCTTTCACCAACTCGCGAACCTTATCAAAGCCTATTTTGCTCTCGAAATTATCGGGGTAAATCTCCATATCGAAAATTGCATTGGCCTGCAAAAATAGCAAATTGAATGATGAATACCAGATGTCGGATGATTGTCATTTGTTAACCCGAAACATTAGAGAACAGAGATTGGAAAGGCTCCAGGTCAGCAATTATTTTTTGAGCTATTGGGGTCATCTATTGCGATTCTTCTCTTCAAGGAATTGCAACTGAGCTTCGAGCATTACAACCCGTTTCATTTCGAAGCCGGCTTTGTGGGCTATCTCTAGTGGTCGGGTGTAAATGTAATGAATCTCCATTGGCCGTTGGTTGTCGTAATCGAGTTTCATGCTTGGGGCATAAGGGGCCATATTTTCGGTAAGTTCTATCATTTTCTGGTCAAAATGGGGTGCAATATGGGCACCGCAGTGATGTGCGGCATGAATCACTTCACCCATCATTTCCAGAATAAGTTGACGGGAGTGTTTTTGTTGGATTAATTGATCCGTGGCACTATTCATCACAACTGTTAATCCGTTGAAAGGGATATTCCAAACCAGTTTTTGCCATCGTGCCTGGTTCAAATCATCAACAAAATGGGCCGGGATATTGGCCTCGTTGAAATCGTTGCATACCTGCCGGAGTATTGTTTCCGCATTTCCGCAATGAAGCCCGATATTCAGTTTGCCATAGTCGTGATGGGTAATGTGTCCCGGACCTGTTTTCGAAGCGCAGATAAAAGCCAGTCCACCGGCAATGGCAGTGTAGGGCATCTGTTGTGACAAGTCAGCTTCGAGACCCAAGCCATTTTGGATAAGTACCACTACTGAATTGGCATGAAGGATAGGCCTCAGTAATGTGGGCAACAGGTGGTTGTTGGTTGTTTTCAGACAAACCAATAGCACGTCGCAAAGGGGCATTTGGTCGGACAAAGCGTAAGCATTTACTTGGGAAAGGTGGAAGTTGCCGCTAATTGAGTCAATACGCAACCCATGTTTTTTAACGTGTTGATAATCGCTGTTGAATAAAAAATGAACATCCTTACCGGCCCGAGCCAGCATTCCACCGTAAAACCCGCCCAACGCGCCTGTCCCGATTACCCCGTACCTGATTGTCATATCCAATTCAACGTTGTTAGTCTGACGAAAGTTTATCGTCCGGGGTAAAATTAAAAAAAAACTTATGTCATTTCTAAACAGGTAATTTACTTATATTATGCAGATGCTGCTGTGGGTGTATGAACTTCTTATCAGTCTATTTTGCCAATCTTTCAAATGCCGTATGAATGCCGTATGAAATAATCAGCGAATGTTTGTCTCTCATATTCTATCCAACTAATTTTGACTAAAATAAAAAAACAGTTATGGAACAGCCGGAACTTGGATTCAAAATTAATGAAATCAGGAATCAGAGAAGTATTACACAAAAAGAACTTTCTGAATCTTGTAACATCGATATTCGAACAATACAAAGAATTGAATCGGGTGATGTTACGCCAAGAATGTCTACCTTGAAACTAATTGCAAATGCCCTGTCGTGTGATGTGAGCATATTTAATGCAGATAATCAGGAAATTGTAGGTTGCTTATCCCATAAAACTTTATTGTCATTATTTGTCATCGGTGTTGTTTATTTCATCAGTTGGGGTCTCTTTTCTCCGATAATTCCTCCCAATCAATTTTTGCTATCCATAAATTTGTTTACAGGTTTCATTTATACCATCACTGGCGTTTTATTTTATTACGGATTCTATAATCTGGGAAATCTTTATAAGAATATGGTTCTCAAAACATCGTCAGTAATCATAATGGTATGTATCCCGGTATTCTTCATTACTTTGCTAACTTCATCAAAATACGGCTTTGTTGGACATCTCAATAAATTGATAATTTTATTGATGGGAATTAATAGTGTTGTTTTCGGAATAGGTCTTTTGAGAACTAAGAATCAATTGTCTATTTTGTATAAAATTACCGGAGTTGTACAAATCCTTATCGCTCCATTTTTCATAATCCCTTTATCAATCACAAACATCATCGGTTTTTGGCTTACAATTCCATTCATATTGCTTTTACTTTCCATTGTTTACTTAGAATCTAAAGAAGCGAAAAAATAGAATTTATCGACAGAAATGGGAGAATGTAAGGTTCCTCTAGCATTACACCCAACTTAACAATAAATGAACCGGCTGCTGCCGATGTTAGAATCAATAAAAAAGACCTCCGGCATTTCTGCTGAAGGTCTTTCGGTTTTCATAAGCGGATTTGGTTAATTGACTTTCACCTTCTCGCGGGCCATGGCAGCCACATCGTTCCCTTTGGCAAGGGGCTTAATGGCAAAGCTATAACTGTACGTTTTTCCGGTGATGGTATATTGTGGATGAGTGCGTGCACCCCAACTGTCGTCGCCACCAACACCCATTTGCAGGTAGTCGATATTGACTGAAGTGAGGTTCCGCTCTTTCACATCGTTGACATGGCGGTTGACTACTTTTATCCCGTTGTATTTGTAGCCGATTGTCCTGACAGGCGACTCAAAATCTTCGATAACATTGTGATGGGTGCTGATATTCAATGGTTGATAACCAACAAACAATAAGCCATTCCCATCGCTGTTGGTCCATGCTGCCCACGATACATCGCTGCGGTTCCCATTTTCCTGCGGACGAACATAGGGCCACATCATATCTTTCACTTTAGACATATAGAGACCAACAAGTGAGCCGGTTTTTCTGTCCCAATAGTTGTCGTGCGGGCCGCGACCCAGATATTCCACATTCTCAAACTCACGGGCGAGTTGAAGGTTCATCCCCATACGCGGTATCTCGGGAAGATCTTTCGCCACTGCATTGTACTGATTGGTAACCACTATCTGTCCGTCGCCAAAAACACGATAAACCGACTGATAAGTAGCAACTGTTTCGCCGTTCAATCCCGGAAGATTGAAAGTTAGCGTGACCTTAGCCTGATAGTCGCCAACCTTTTCCGATTTTGCACCGCTAATCATACGGTCGGCTCCGGCTTTTCTCCAAACCTTACAGCGGATATCCTGGCCGTTCCCAAAATCGTTATCGGTTGGTGCGCGCCAGAAATTGGGCTCGGGACCATTGTTTTCGTTCAACATCTCTTTCCCGCCATAAACCAGACTGCTGATTTTGCCTTTCACAAAATCGAATGCTACAGCAAAGTTCTCACCTTTTATCACGGCTTTATCGCTGGCACTTTCCAGTTCTATTTTCCCGGTTGGAACAGATAGTGGGGCAGTAACCGAAACCGGCAATGCAAACTGTTCATAGGCCACAATATGTCCTTCGGGGACCAAATCGGTAGCCTGGGTGCTTTTGGCCATAACGGTAAGATAGTAAGCCTTTCCGGGTTCTGCTTTCACTGTAGCCGGGATATTGACGGTGGTCGATTCCATGGCAGGAAGATCAACTGTCGGAATTTCGCCTTCACCAACTTTTACCCCGTCAGCTTCGACCTGCCAAACCAGTTTGAACTGGTTCAGATTGGTAAAACGGAATTTATTTATCAAGCTGATATCCCCTTTTTTCAGGTCGACAGCTTTAAACCCAATATTTTGATAAACCTTTTTAACTTCGTAAAGTTGTGGGTTGGGGTCTCGGTTAGGGTTTACAATACCATTGCAGCAGAAGTTGCCATCGCTGGGTACTTTTTTGGAAACAATCCCACCAAATTGAGCCATTTGATAACTGTCGGCCGATGAATCTGCAGGTGCTTCTTCCGGACCAAAATCGCCGCCATAGGCCCAATATTTTTCTCCGTTGGGTGTGGTAACCGAAATACCTTGATCTACCCAGTCCCAAATGCAGCCGCCCTGAAGCCTGTCGTAACTTTCAATCACATCCCAGTAATCCTGAAGGTTTCCAACACTGTTGCCCATGGCATGGGCATATTCGCACTGAATCAGTGGCCGGTCGGTATATTTTTTGGCATAGTCAACCATTTGCTCAATACGGGCATACATCGGACAGAAAATGTCAGTATTTGCTTCCAAATCAGCTCTTTCGTATTGTACGGGGCGACTGTTGTCACGAGCCTTAATCCAGGCATAAGTCCGTTCGAAATTGATCCCATTGCCGGCTTCGTTGCCCAGCGACCAGATAATTACCGATGCGTGGTTTTTATCCCGTTCAACAGCATTTTCAGTCCTGAAAAGGTGTGCTGCCAACCAGGTGGAATCTTTGGCCAGCGATCTTTCGCCATAACCCATGCCATGCGATTCGATATTGGCCTCATCGATAAGGTACATCCCATATTTGTCGCACAGCTCGTACCAAAGTTCGGGTTGTGGGTAGTGCGATGTCCTAACGGTATTGATGTTATACTGTTTCATCAGTTCAAGGTCTTTCATCATGGTTTCCCTATCCACTACGTGACCGGAGAACTGGTTGTGCTCGTGAATGTTAACGCCTTTTACATAGATGGGTTTACCATTCACGCAAAGTTGACCGTTCTTGATTTCAGAAGTACGGAAACCGACTTTGTTGCCAATTGACTCGATCAATTCGCCTTTATCGTTTTTGATGTTGATAACCAACTGATAGAGGTTTGGCGTTTCGGCGCTCCACTTCTGAGGATTTTCAATCTGAGTGGCAAAGTTGACGGTACCGTTTGCTCCGGCTGCCACATTAACCTGTTCACTCTGCTCAAAAAGGGTGGTTTTATTCAAATCCTGAAGTTTCGTTTCTACGGTAACCGTGCTGGCTTCCTGGCCAAGATTACGCAACTTAATATCCAGATTTAGTATTCCGTTGGTGTAAGTACTGTCGAGGCCTGCTTTTGCCCAATAATCCTGCGTGTGAATTGGGTTGCGGGCTACCAGATAAACATCGCGGGTGATACCGCTCATGCGCCAGAAATCCTGATCTTCGAGATAGGTTCCATCGCTCCAGCGATAAACCTGAAGGGCCAGCAAGTTTTTACCCGGTTTCAGATATTTGGTAATATTAAATTCGGAAGGTGTTTTGCTATCTTCGCTGTAACCAACCTCTTCACCATTGATCCATAGATAATAAGCAGAGCTAACACC
>CAYOJD010000003.1:45910-65986 GCA_964404205.1 uncultured Prolixibacteraceae bacterium | reverse complement strand
AACTCCGCATTAACTCCGCAGTAGCTCCCCTTTAACTCCCACCTGATGGAGATAAAGTGGGCACTGTTTTGTGTTACGCTATGTCATGACCAGACACAACCTTTTTCCTTTTCAACTTATCGTTATCTTTGCGCCATAATCAAACGCAATGGAGCTTGTTACGATTCTAATTCTGGCAGTGGGTTTGTCGATGGACACGTTTGCTGTTTCTATCGGGTGTGGACTGGCCGAACAAAAAGTTTCCTTTCAACATGCGGTTAAAATTGCCTTTTCGCTGGCCTTTTTTCAGGGGTTGCTGCCGGTTATCGGATGGTTTCTGGGTACCGAAGTAAAGGTCTATGTCGAGAATTTCGATCACTGGATTGCCTTTATCCTGTTGGCTTATCTGGGCGGGCGTATGATTATCGGAAGCCTGAAAGAGGAGGAGAGCGAAAGAATGTCGGATATCTATTCGTGGAAACACATTATGACCCTGTCGATTGCCACCAGTATCGATGCGCTGGTGGTGGGTTTTTCGTATGCGCTGGCCTCTTCATCGACCATTTTTGGCGGGGCAGTTATTATTGGTGCGGTTACCTTCTTCTTCTCGATGCTGGGTATCCGAATAGGGAAGGATGTGGGCGAGAAATTTGGTAAAAAGGTCGAATTTCTGGGCGGTGTTATCTTGATTGGCATCGGTGTAAAAATACTTTTGGGCCATATGGGCTAAGCCTGCGTTTATCTGTCCATCCACTGCTTGAACGGTGCCACTTTCTCGCGGCTCACAATAATGGGTTCGTCGTAAGTCCCAACCTCCATCTTTACCTTGATACGGTTTCCCGAATAGCCTATCATATCTTTAATGTGCTGAATATTAATCAGAAAATTCCGGTTCACCCGAAAGAAGTCGTTGGGGTTGACCATCTTCTCCAGTTGGTCGAGTGAGTAGTCGATATCCATTGTTTTGCCTTCGTCGGTCAGCAGAAAGACGGAACGTTGCTGTACAAAGAACGATTCGATGGCGGTTACCGGTACCGACTTGAAATGTAACCCTGTCTTGACCAGAAAGCGCGATTTGTACATCGGCGGCAGCTGGGTCATCACCTGAGAGATGTTTTGACTGTTGTAGGGCGGAAAGTGGAGTTTGAACTTGTTCAACGCCTGTGCCAGCATCTCCGGGTCGACGGGCTTCAACAGGTAGTCGACGCTGTTGACTTTGAAGGCGCGGATAGCATACTCGTCGTAGGCGGTGGTGAAGATAACCGGCGTTGTGAGGTTTACCGATTCGAATATCTCGAAACAGATGCCGTCGCTCAGTTGGATATCCATCAAAATCAGGTCGGGGGCCGGGTGGCTGTTGAGCCAGTTGACAGCCTCTTCCACACTGACCAGCTGTGCCAGCAATTCGGTAGGTTGGCTCTGTTGCGCCAACAGGTATCTCATTTTATCGATGGCCGGCTGCTCATCTTCTATCATCACCAGTTTAATCATGAGAGCGGTATTTTAACGGTGAAAATGGTGGGAAGCGCCTCTACCATCAACTCTTTTCCGGTAATCATTTTAACCCTTTCGCGCAGGTTGTTCAACCCAATTTGAAACGACCCTTCGATTTGTTGTTTGGGCTGCCGATTGTTGCGCACTACAATAAAGCGGTTGTCTTCTAACGTAATGTCGATTTTTAATGGGTTTTCGGCAGTAGCCGAATTGTGTTTCAGCGCATTCTCGACCAGCAGTTGCAGCGACACCGGCAGTATGTAAAACCGGTCGGGGTTGTCGATTTCAATTTGCAGTGCGATGCGGTGGCCGTCGCGCAGTTGTTGCAGGTAAAAATAGTCGTTCACAAAAGCCAGTTCGCGGCTGAGCGGTACCAGTTGGCTGTCGCGGTTATCGAGAATATAGCGGTAGGTCGACGAGAGTTTGCCGATAAACTTATCGGCCAGATTGACATCCTGATAGATGATGGAGGAGAGTGTGTTGAGGCTGTTGAAGAGAAAATGGGGGTTCATCTGGTTTTTCAGCGTTTCGTATTGGTAGCGCAGTTTCTCTTCGCTTAGTTGTATTTCGCGTTTGATAACACTGGTTAGTTCGATAAAAAAATAGATTAGTGTGCCAAAGAGCAGCCCGAACGACGAGGCGATAACAACGCCACGGGCTTCGCTCTGGTTGATAGTCAGGAAAAAATGAACGAACGATTGACCGCTGGCTGCGCCGTTTATCGTTGCCACCAGATAGAAAATCGGTAAACTGATGAAAAGGATTATCAGATAGAAGAGGCCAAGCCGAAGCAATACACGCCGGGCAAACTGGCCGACGGTTTTGTACGCCAGCGTGCTGAAAATCTTCATCCCAATCCACGCAAAGAGCTCCATCTGCAATACCAGCATCGCAAAGGTGTGGAGAAACATGCCGGTGAATATTCGGCCGCGTGTAATCAGTTCCAGAAATAGGGTGAAGAGTATGCAGCCAGCCAGGGCCCACAAATGGAACTTGGCTGATTTGTAAAGATTATTTTGTTCGTTTCTTCGGCTCATGGCGTTGAAATTACTTCATTTTTTTCACTTCCATGTAACGGCTGACGTACAAATCCTGTGGAGGCATCTGTGCGCCCATCTCCATTCTGAAGGCCACATCTTCAAGCAGTTCGGCATAAGCAATCGACTTCTCTTTCAGCGACACCCAAATGGTTCCCCAGTAATGGCTGCGGCCGTTCATCTTAAATTGCATATTGTTTAGTTTCATGTCGATAACCAGAGGGTTGTCCATGGCACGGTAGTCGATTATGGCACAAAGTTCGCCATCGACCATCGAGAGGCCTTTCCAGATAAGCTGTATGTTTTTGTTGGTAAAAGTGCCCACTCCGCCCATTTCGGCAGGGCCGTTCATGGTTTTGGCTTCGAAAATGGTGTTCAACTTCAGTGAGTCGAGAAATTCGAACCCGAAAGCATCGAGTGCGGCCATATCCCAAACCAGGTTCTTTACCTGAACCGCTTCGTTGGGAAAGCCTTTAAAAAACTCCGTCTTCATCATCTCCAGCCCTGCTTTATTGTTGTAGCTGAAGTTTTCCATGTACGATTGCAGTTCGCCTTCCGTGAATTTGCCGTCGGGAGGGGTACTTTTCATGAAACGGACATTGTTCCAGGTTTTGGTTTCGCCATTGCTGATGGTCAAATCGCCACTGACCCTTAGCTTATCAATCATTTTGGCATTCAGCAGCGTGTGGTTAAAATAATCGCAGTTGATGTGGTAACGCGACACTCCCTTTGGATTGGGTAGATTCCCGCTCAGCTTAACGAAGTATGGGTTAAGGCTATTGCCGGCCGGTTGTGCCCATATGTTTTTTGTCCCGGAGGCAATAAAAAAAGTGATGGCCAGCACGATGGCAAATAACGGAACGGCTGTTTTGAATTGCTTTTTCATGACTTTTAAATTTTTATCGGTGAATGATGCCCCAAAAGTATGGGAGCCTGATAACGGATAAAAATTAAGGTTGCTAAACCGAACGAATTAAGCTTTGAGTGGTAAAAAACGATGGTTGAACCGTTTGTCGATTTGGGCAAAAAAAGAGGGAATAAGCCTGACCGGATTATCCCCTCTGGAAAATAAGATGTTGTAAACTTGTGCTATTTATTTCGGTTAAGCCAGAGCCCTTCCATCTCTTCGAGTGTTTTGTTTTTGGTTTCGGGAACCATTTTCCAGACGAAAATAAAGGAGAGAATACTCATCACGCCATAGAAGCCATAGGTTACGCCACCGCTGAATTCCATCATCGACGGGTAGGTCGATGAGATGAAATAGTTGGCTGCCCACTGTGCGGCAACAGCAATGGCTACTGCGCGTCCGCGGATTTTATTCGGGAAGATTTCAGAAATCAATACCCAGCAGATAGGGCCCCACGACATCATAAACGATGCGGTGTAAATAATGATGAATACCAGTGTACTGATGCCGATAATGTGCATAAACGAGAGGGCCGAGATGGCCAGCATCCCAACGGCCATGCCTATAGAACCAATCATCAGCAGCGGTTTGCGGCCCCACTTGTCAACCGTAACAATGGCCAGCACGGTGAAGATAACATTCACCAGCCCCATCACCACCGTTTGCAGCATCGAGGCATCTTTGGCTGCCCCCATGCTTTCAAAAATTCGGGGAGCATAGTAGAGGGCTACGTTAATCCCAACAAATTGCTGGAATACTGAAAGCAGAATGCCGATGATGATAACCACCTTACCATAGGCAAAGATGTTTCCGGAATGGTGTTCGACAGTGTCTTTGATTTCGGCCAGAATGGTTTTGGCTTCCTCTTTGCCGTTGATTTTGCTCAATACCTTTAATGCCTCGTTCTCTTTTTTAATCAGTGTCAGATAACGTGGCGTTTCGGGTACGAAAAAAAGCAATACTCCAAACAGAACGGCCGGAATGGCTTCCGAAGCAAACATCCAGCGCCAGCCGATATCGTTGATCCATTCGAGTGGTTTGCCGCTGGCAATTCCCCAGTTCACAAAATAGACCACCAGCATACCGAAAATAATGGCAAACTGGTTGATGGAAACCAGTCGTCCGCGAATGTCGGCAGGGGCTATCTCGCCAATATACATTGGGCAAACGGCTGAAGCAATCCCCACGCCAATTCCGCCAATGATACGGTAGAAGTTGAACATCATCAGCAGTGCAATGGATGGTTCGCCCTGTTTGAAGAATAGAAATTCGGGGTAACCCGAGCCCAGGGCTGAAATAAAGAATAGGATCGCAGCAAGCATCAACGATTTTTTACGTCCGAGGCGTGATGCAAATAATCCGGAAAGCGCTCCGCCAATAATACAGCCAATCAAAGCGCTCGAGATGGTTGCCCCGTGGATAAAGGTGCTCAATCCCTGACTGTCTATCAAAAAGGCCTGTACCGATTTTTCGGCACCCGAAATAACGGCAGTGTCGTATCCAAAAAGGAGACCACCCAGTGTAGCTACAAGGGTAATCGCCATGATATACATTGTATTGCGTTCTTTCATCCGCTTATAGTTTGTTTTAAGAACCGGACAGCCCACTGGTTTAGTGGTGCCGTCCGGGTGTTAGTTTTTTGAACGTTTTCGTTATAAAGAACAGTAGATGGGTTCGACTAAATATAGTCGTTGATCAACTGCTCCAGTTTTTCCTGTTTACCGCTGATTTGTTTCGGTTCGCCGGCCTCTTTGGCGTAAGCGTGCAAATCGGTAAGCGAAAGTTTTCCGGCTTCGAATTCTGCCCCTTTACCGCTGTCGAAAGAGTTGTAACGCTCTTTTTTCATCTTCAGGTAAGCCGAATCTGTCAGAATCTTATCGGCAATCACCAGCGAGCGGGCAAAAACATCCATTCCCGATACGTGGGCGATAAAGATATCTTCCAAATCGGTTGAGTTACGACGGGTTTTGGCATCGAAGTTGATACCACCGGTTGCAAAGCCGCCACCCTGAAGAATCTCAATCATCGCTTCGGTTACTTCGTAGATATTGGTTGGGAATTCGTCCGTATCCCAGCCATTCTGATAGTCGCCTTTGTTGGCATCGATAGAACCCAACATCCGGGCATCGTTGGCCATGCGCAGTTCGTGGGCGAAGGTGTGGCCGGCCAGCGTGGCATGGTTCACCTCAATATTCATTTTGAAATCGTTTTCCAATCCATGCTGACGAAGGAAGCCAATAACGGTCTGGGTATCGAAATCGTACTGATGTTTGGTAGGCTCCATTGGTTTGGGCTCAATCAGGAAGGTTCCGTTGAAACCGTTTTTGCGTCCGTAGTCACGGGCAACGGTAAGGAAACGGCCAAGGTGTTCCAGTTCGCGTTTGGTATCGGTATTGTGAAGGCTCATGTACCCTTCGCGGCCACCCCAGAAAACATAGTTTTCGCCACCTAATGCCACTGTTGCATCAATGGCATTTTTCACCTGTACGGCAGCATTGGCCAAAACCTTAAAATCGGGATTGGTCGAAGCGCCGTTCATATAACGCAGGTTGCTGAATACGTTGGCGGTTCCCCAAAGCAGTTTTACACCAGTCTCTTTCTGCAATTGCTGGATGGTAGGAATAACCTTTGCCAGACGGTTTTCGATTTCGAAAACTGAACCATCGCCTACAACATCGGTGTCGTGGAAGCAGTAGAAAGGGGTGCCAATTTTGGTGATGAATTCGAAAGCTGCCTCGAGTTTATCGGTAGCAGCAACAATCGGGTCGGAAGCACCTACCCATGGATAATGCTTGGTTGCGGGGCCAAACGGGTCGCCTCCATCGCCACAGAAGGTGTGCCAGTAAGCTGTGGCAAACCGTAGGTGTTCCTTCATGGTTTTACCGGCTACTACGCGGCTCTCGTCATACCATTTGAAGGCCAGCGGATTTTTTGATTCAGCGCCTTCGAATTTGATTTTCCCGATTCCGGGGAAATACTCTTTTTTACCTTTAAAGAATTCCATAATTCAATATCAATTAAATTGTTCGAAAATATAATTTGTCTATGTCTGTTCTTAAATCTGTCTCTTCAGCATGGTTTCCCAGTTGGCATAAGCCTCTTTTACAGCGTTTGCCTTGGACGAATCGGGGTCAATGGTTTCCAGTTTCTTGAGCCCGTCGAAAGCCTCTTTCAGCGATGGGTAGTAACCTGCACCATATCCTGCACCGCGGGCAGCACCAACCGAGCCATCGGTATTGTACAGTTCGATGGTGGCTCCGGTAACATTGGCCAATGTTTCGCGGAAGATGGGGCTGAGGAACATGTTGGCTTTTCCGGCACGGATAACCTTGGTATCGATGCCGATGCCTTTCATAATATCCATTCCATATTTAAATGAGAAGACAATTCCTTCCTGTGCTGCGCGGAATAGGTGTGCCTGAGAATGAATGTTAAAGTTGATGCCTGAGAATTGCGAGCCTACCTCTTTGTTGGAGAGTACCCGTTCCGAGCCGTTCCCGAACGGAAGAATGGTCAATCCTTCGGAGCCGACAGGGACTGTAGCTGCCAGTTCGTTCATCTCGCTGTACGAAATACGCTGGTTGCCCACCTGTTTGTTGAGCCACGAGTTGAGGATTCCGGTGCCGTTGATACAAAGCAGCACCCCCAAACGATTGGCCTCGGCCGAGTGGTTGACATGGGCAAATGTATTGACCCTTGAAAGGGGATCGTACTTCACTTCGCCGCTAACACCATACACCACTCCCGATGTTCCGGCTGTGGTGGCAATCTCGCCGGGATTCAATACGTTAAGTGACAGGGCGTTGTTGGGCTGGTCGCCGGCGCGGTACGAAACCGGAATGCCTGCTTTAAGTCCCAGTTCGGCGGCTACTGTTGCCGTTACTTCGCCCTGAATGGCAAATGTGGGGGCGATTTCAGGAACCAGACTTTTACTGAAACCGTAATGGCTCATCACCATCTCCGATACCTCATTTTTCTGAAAATCCCAAAAAATTCCTTCCGACAGGCCTGATGCCGTAGTGCGGGCCTCGCCGGTCAGTTTCATGGCAATGTAATCGCCCGGAAGCATAATTTTATCAATTTTACTGAACAACTCCGGCTCGTTCTCTTTTACCCACATCAGTTTCGACGCGGTAAAATTACCCGGAGAGTTGAGTAGGGTTGTCAGACATTTATCAGCACCGATGGCTTCAAAAGCCTTTTGTCCGATAGCTGCAGCCCGGCTGTCGCACCAAATAATGGAGGGACGCAGCACCTGCTGGTTCTTATCGACCGTTACCAGGCCATGCATCTGGTACGAGATGCCAATGGCCCCAATCTCTTTGCCTGTGAGGTTTGCCTGTTGCAACGCCTCCTTCAGCGCCAGTTTCATATTCTCCCACCAAAGTTCGGGCTGTTGTTCTGCCCAACCTTGTCGTTTGGCGGTAATGGCCATCTCGCTTTTGGGGTAGAAGGCCGATCCGGCTACTTCGCCGCTTTCGCCATTTAAAATGGAAGCCTTTACTGAAGAACTTCCGATATCAACGCCTAATAGGTACATCTTTCGTATTTAAGTTTAACTGTTCTGTTGTGGTATGAAAATTATAACGATTCGCGTATAATGAGCAAGGTAGGCACCTGATAGCGTACCGCTTGTCCGTTGTTGGCAAACTCAGCCGGTTTTTTGCCCATCAGCTTAAAATCGGTCGAGATAACTGTAATTCCTCCAGCGATAAATTTCTTCATCGGGGTATCGTTGTACGACAGGATGCCGTAGTCCTCTTTCAAATTGAATTTTTTCTCGTTCGCCTGTTCGAGGATGGCTGCCAAATCGATATCTTCGAAAACCAGATAAACTGATCCCACCTTAAGCGAAACCTTCCGGATATCGTTGTAAACACTGAATTTCATCCCTTTTTCGGCACAAAATCTTTTGACACTTTCCACCGATTCGTAAGGATGGTAGGTGTACTCCGGATAGATGCAAACTAATTCTTCGTAGCGGCGCAGCAGATGCCAGCCCGAGGCGAGGCACTGATACACCGAATTGCCAAAATCCTGGTAAACGGACGAGCAGCTTTCGGGGGCATGAATATTCCAGTCGATTACCAATAGTTTATTGGGGTCGATTTCTGCAATTATCTCAGGGACTTCAGTATGGTCGAAATTCATGATGACATAAGCATCGAACTTCCCAATACTGTTGCGGATTACAGAACGGAACATATCGATGTTGTAGTGGTGAAAATTGATATCGACCATTACTTTTTCGGGAAGAGAATCTTTAAAGGCGTTGTAAAGCACCTCTTTGTAAGCTTTAAAGGTATCGAGGAAGAGAAAAACGCGCCGCTCTGAGCGGGCCACAAAATAGCCTTTGTTGGGAATGGCTTCGACGATGCCCCGACGCTTCAATTCGGCAAATGCTTTAAAAATAGTGTCGCGCGACAGGCCCGATTCACGAATTAAATCATTGACAGAAGGGAGCGGATCGCCTTCGCGGAGCGTATGGCGATGTACGGCAACGATAATGGCATCAATTAGTTGCTGTACTTTCAGAATATTGGATCCCGCATCGGGCTTAAAGCTGAATTTTCCCATCGAACTTATCTCTTTCAACTGTTCTGGTCTGTTCTGCAAACTTAATGGCTTTTATCATACCCGTGGCATTTTGATATCATGTTCTACAACATTATTTTGCCTTTTTTTGCAATTTCATCAAAAATAGGCCAACCCGTAAGCATCCCGAATGAACAATTTTGTATCTTACCACGTACACTTATCAACCAAATTAAAAATCCATGAAAAGAAAAGAGGATATCTTCTTGGCTTTATTGCTTACTATCTGTTTGTCATTCAATGTGGTGGGACAGGAAAGCAAACCCACTGACGGAAAGTTGGTTATCACCGGTTCTATCTTCGACAGTGAAACGCGTGAACCACTTCCCAATGCCTATTTTTCAATCAACGAGAAACCGGGGTACGTGGCCAATGAACTGGGCCGTTTTTTGATTAAAGGCAATCCGGGCGATAAAATCACCTACAGTTATCTGGGTTACGCCAATTTTGAGGTACAGATACCCGATACACTGGCTGCGGTGGAGTACCTGGTCGGGATTTTTATGACCAAGGATACCATCATGATTCCGGAGGTGGTTATTTTCCCCCGAACAACCGGTTCATCTATCGTAACCCAGGTGAATGTCGATGCGCAGATGCTTGGAAATGCCCAGGCCAATGTCGATAAAGCAGTAGTGCAAGGGCTTACCCAGCCGGTTAAGGAATACGATGCCGATATGAATGCCAAACGCACAATGCGTGTATATCAGATGCGGGCTCAAAACAAAGGCTTACTGGTCACACCTGAAAACTCGGTTGGCATTTCCACGCAGTCGTACCGAACCTACAATATGATGTTTGGCTCCCCGATTATCCATTCGCAAAGGGTTATTGGCGAATTGGTCACGCAAACCGAAACCGAAGCCATTATTGGTCAATATGTGGCCAATAAGCAAAAGTTGGATGAGCCAAAGCCCGATGATAGGTAGTTGAACTGCTTATCCTCTGATAAAAATGGCCTTGACAATGTGCCAAACCATGTTGGGGTTCTCTTTCAGTCGCCGGGTGGAGTATCCAAACCACTGCTGTCCGTAAGGAACATAAATTCTCATACGGTGACCCTGTGCCACAACGCTTTTTCGTAAGCCGGGCGTCACGCCAAAGAGCATCTGGAACTCATATTTATCTTTGGGGATATTTAGTTCTGCAATCATTTTGGTGGCGCCGTCAATCAGGAACTTATCGTGTGTGGCAATACCCACATAAATTCCATTTTCGAGCATCAGTCTGAGATTCCTCAGGTAGTTATCCCGGATTTGCTGATAATTTTTGAAGGCAATAGCAGCATCTTCGATATAAATTCCCTTGCAAAGCCTGAAACTCAGCGGCGATTCAGCCGTGTGCATATCCATCATCTGTTCGATATCGCGGTAGGTGCGTTTCAGATAAGCCTGGAGCACCAGTCCCACGCTTTGCGGGAATTCGGCTTTCAACCGTCGGTAGATGGCTATCTCCTGATCGGTACAGGTGGCATCCTCCATATCGACACGGATGAACGAATGGTTTACGGCAGCGGTAGCTACAATCTCGCGCAGGTTTTGGTAACAAACTTCAACATCGAGCAGCAATCCGAACATCGATGGTTTAACCGAGAAATTGCCTTGAACGGCTTCTTTCGAAAAGCGCTCAATCAGTTCGATATATTGTTTTTTATAGCTTTCGGCTTCAGACAGTTGTGAGATATATTCCCCCAAAAGGTCGACGGTTACCATACAGCCCGACTGGTTCAGCAATTTCGATTCGCGCAGGGCGTCTTCAATTGAGATGCCTGAAATATATTTCTTTGAAAAGATCCAAATCAGCTTTTTAGGCATGATTGGAAGCATCTTTGCAATCAATTTATTAATCATGTTGGTGGCGTTTTTACATCGTTGTTTAGTTCAGTAAAAGTACGATGGAGTGTCGGGCTGTTTTATGATGTTTATCAACCGAATCGATTTTTATCAAAAAAGAGACAAAAATGAACGAAACGGCTCCGTTCACCACGATTTCGGAAATGAGGACCAATCTTTTGTTGAAAAGTGTTACCCCGAAGACTGCTTCGCGATGCTGCTCATTTTAACTGTTTCTGAAGCTTTCCGCGAAAAGAGCTAAAAAAACTTAATGGCATTTTGCACGTTCAACAATTCAACTATATTTGCCAATACTAAAACTGTGATTTAAAAACGATAGTATTTTTTATGAAGAACTCTACCATTGTTAATATTATCCTGGGCCTTGCCGTTTTAGGTTTGTATATCCTTCATTTTGTTGGAGGTAAATCGGGGAAGGCCGATCAAACTAAATTGCAAGCCGGGGAGGCAAAACCGGTTACCGTTGCTTATGTAAAACTCGATTCTGTACTCTTTTCCTACGCTTTAGCCAAAAAACTGAATTCTGAATTCCTTGAAAAACAGGATGCTTACAAAAAGGAATACAGCCAAAAAAGGATTAAGTTCGACCGCGAAGCAGCGGCTTTTCAGGAGAAACTACAGCGTGGCGGCTTTCTGACCGAAGATCGTGCCCGTCAGGAACAGGAAAGGCTTATCGGCCAGCAGCAGGAAATTGAAAGGCTCGACTATGAGCTGACCCAAAAGCTCTCGGAGATGCAGGGCCAGATCAACCAGCAGGTGGTCGACAGTATTGCTTCCTACCTGAAAAGTTTCAACTCAGACAACAAGTACGACATTATCCTGAACAGTTCGAGCATGCTCGAAGGGACCCCCGATTACAACATCACCAAGGCGGTTTCCGACGGGCTGAACAAACGTTACAGACCCTAATGTCCGGAATCGAAATAGAAAAAAGCCCCGTTACTGAAACGGGGCTTTTTATTTTGTAAGGATTAGGATCTTTTTGCCACTTTAACCCAACTTGTGCATATTGCCGGTTGCATAAGTGGCTTAAGTAATTGTTCATTATTCTTTTATTAGTTTAATAGATTTGTTATCGATTTGACTTTTATCGTGATACGTTTTTAAAAAGAGATAAAAGCCAAAAACGAATAAAATAGCGCATAGAATAAATATCAAATTAAATGTGCCAGCACCTTCTGGCGTTTGGGTAGGCGCAATTGCTTCGTCGGGGGAATAATATGCTCTACCACCCCAAAAATTAACCAACGTATGAACGATAACAGGTAACAGAACTCCATGAAATCTGATATAAATCGCCTGAAAGAAAAAGCCAATTGCAAATGCAAAAAAAACCTGATTAATTACTGAAACGTAATCCCATTTCATGAAAGAAGTAAAATGCGCCAGTCCGAACAGCAGTGAGGCTCCAAGTGCAGAAAATATTGTATGCTTAAAGTTAGGCGTAGGATTGTTACCAATAAAAACTCCAAACAAATAGTGGCGAAAAATAAGTTCTTCAACCAGTCCAACAGATAAACAGCTGATTAAAAATAAAAAATCAAAAAAGTCTGCAAAAAGGGCTATGCCTGTGCAAATTAAAATGATAGCCAGAATAGCCAATAATATGGACATACTAATTGTGCGACTGATTTGCGACCGATTAACCAAATACATGGTGGCAAGTACAATAACAATATTTTTGAGAATCTTGAAAAGTAAAATACTCTCCTTCGCGATCTCTAATCGAGTTATATAATATGTAATACAGGCTACCCCGATTAAAGCAAAATATCCAATTATAGCCACTGAAACAGGGCATTTGAAATAATCTCTTCCCACTTGTGAAGGCCCAGCTTCATGCTTTATATATGAGTCTTGACAGTTTTTCATCAGATTATTTTTAGAGGCTTAACGTTTGATTTAAGCCCAACAGCAAATGAATAGATTACTTAAACAGTGATTTACTTATTCTGTGTGTTATTAATTTTCAGATTCATAGTTTATTGAACTCCGTTTGTACGATAATACAAAAAAAAATGCGATTCACTTATTAATTCGGTTAGATGCAAAATGATCATCCTCTTTTTTGCCCGAATAGTTCTTCATACATGATAACCCTATCAACCATTCCCGCTTCTTTTTCTAATTTTGGCCTTATGATTCTCCAACGTTATATCGAAAAGCAAAGTCAGCCATTCGAGGTGCTTTATCGCTTTGGCCCAGTGGAAACTGCCGACATGATGGTGGTGATTCCCTGTTACAACGAACCAGATCTGATCCCTTCGCTCCGTTCGCTCTTTCAATGCCAACGGCCGCAGTGCGGGGTTGCCGTTATTATAGTGGTCAATTCGGCCGACAATGCCCCGGCTGAGGCCATTGCCCGGAATAAATTAACCATCGAAGCCGTTGCCCGCTGGACCGGTGAAACCTCCCCCTGGTTCGCGGTCGAACTGCTGCACGCCGCCCACCTTCCCCACAAATGGGCCGGGGTAGGCTGGGCACGCAAAATTGGCTTCGACCGTGCCTTGTGGCATTTCACACATGCCGCCAAAGCCGATGGCTGGCTGGTGGCTTTCGATGCCGACAGCACCACTTTGCCCAACTTCCTTACCGAAGTGGAAAAAGCATTTATCAGTCAGCCAAAAGCCCACTTTTTTACCATCCACTTCGAACATCCGCTCGGTGAAACGCTCCCGCCGCACCTGCTCGATGGCATCATCCGCTACGAGTTGCACCTGCGTTATCTGCGGCTGGCGATGGCCTGGTGCGGATACCCCCATTCCATCCACACCGTGGGTTCCAGCATGGCGGTGAAGGCATCGGCTTATGCCATGCAGGGGGGAATGAACCGCCGGAAAGCGGGCGAAGACTTCTATTTCCTGCATAAGCTGGTGCTGCTGGGCCATTATGGAAACATCAATACCACCACCATCATCCCGGCATCGCGGGTTTCCGATCGTGTCCCTTTTGGTACAGGTGCCGCATTGCGCAAATGGGACAATGGCGGCGATGAACTGCTTTTTTCCTACTCGCTTGAATCGTTTGCCCTGCTGAAACCTTTTCTCGAAATGGCCCCGTCGTTCTACCGGTTGGATAAGGCGGCAATACGCGAACGGCTGAATCAGCTGCATCACGCGGTACGTGACTATATCCTTCAGGGCGATACGCCCGATATCATTACCACACTCAGTCTCAACTGTTCCGATGCAACGGTTTTTGAACGGCGGCTTTTCCACCAGATCAATGCCTTTTGGATTATCCGTTACCTGAATACCATGGCTGAATCGGCCTTCCCGAAGCGTGATGTCGAAAATGAGGCGCACCAACTGCTTTCGTGCTGCGGATATGAAACCTCCGGTACCGGCCATCCGTTGGATCTGTTAAACCGTTACCGGCAGTTGGATCGTCAGTTGGGATATTGATATTTGTTTATCTGATTGATTAATTGAGAGAAGCAGAATAAACAATGAGCCGGACGGATAAAGTGGCGAAGGTTAAATTTGCTGCATTGACCTCCAACTGTGGGATAAAAACAAAAGTTCGGTTAATTTTGCAACGATTAAAGCATTCGAAATGGTACTAAAAGTGATATTGTTGGCAGTGGTATTGGTTGGGTTGGCCATTGCCGGACTGGCGCTGAAAATATTGGTGCTGAAAAACGGGAAATTTCCTGAAACCCATATCAGCCGCAGTCCGCACATGAAAGCCAAGGGGATTACCTGTGTGAAAACGCACGACCGCATGGAGCAGATGCGTTACAATCCTGATCGCTACAAAGGAATGCACCCGGTCAAGTAAGGCTGAAGTGCGACGACAGGGATGGAATATCCTGAGCTCGTCAGGTTTGTGCCCCTTTTTAAGTGATTATCTTTTTTGATTCCTAATGTTCAGCCCCTTTGGGGCTGTTGTTTTTTAAGTGTTATTCTCCGTGGGCAGCCACCCACGGTTATTTATGTTGGACTCCGAAGGAGTACCAATCTGCCCAAATACAAGTGTGATTCAATACCACAAACTGCTGGTGCAAAAACTCCGAGGGAGTATAACACGAATGGGTTATTCGGTAAAATAGATACGTTTGACCCGCTGTCCCACGGTGGTCAGCACTTCGTAGGCAATGGTCCCCAGCCATTCGGCTACCTGGCTTACCGGTTGTTCTTCGCCAAAAATCACCACCCTGTCGCCCTCTTTGGCTTCGATGCCGGTTACATCGACCATACACATATCCATGCAGATGGTACCCACGATTCGGGCCTGTTGGCCGTTAATTACCACCTTGCCCACCCCGTTGCTGAGCCTTCGGCTGAAGCCGTCGGCATATCCAATCGGCAGTACGGCAATGCGGGCAGGGTGTTTTATTTTGCCTCTTCTTCCATACCCAACGGTATCGCCAGCCTCGACCCTGCGGATTTGCGATATGGTGGTTTTCAGCGTGGCCACATGGCGCAGTTCGTTTTGTATCGTAGGGCTGACACCATAGAGGCCAATGCCCAGCCGTACCATATCGAGTTGCATCTCGGGAAACCGTTCGATACCCGACGAGTTAAGGATATGGCGGAGGATGGGATGGTCGAAACGTCGAACAATAGCCTGACTGAAACGTTCGAAATCGGCAAACTGCTTGCGGGTAAAGGTATCGTTCTGCTCGTCGTCGCTCACCGCCAGATGGGTAAAAACCGATTTAACATATATGGTTTGCCGTTGGGCAATAAAGCTGGCCACCTTTTCGATATCGTGCAGGGTGTCGAACCCGAGCCGTTTCATTCCGGTATCGATCTTGATGTGGATGGGAAAGTTGCTCACCGCGTTGCGACGCAGTGCCTCTTCGAACCGTTGGAGCAGTTCGAAACGGTAGATATTGGGCTCGAGCCGGTTCTCGATCATGGTATCGAAACTGTGTTCTTCGGGGTTCATCACAATAATGGGCAGTTCAATGCCATTGTTTCGCAGCTCTACCCCCTCATCGGCAATGGCCACGGCCAGGTAGTCGGCCCGCACAAACTGCAGTATTCGTGCCACTTCAACCGAACCGGTGCCGTACGAAAAGGCCTTTACCATGACCATCACCTTCGTTTCGGGCTTCAGCTTCCGGCGGTAGAGGTTTAGGTTGTGCACCATGGCTCCTAAATCGATCTCCATCACCGTTTGGTGGGCTTTTTGTTGCAACAGTCCCGATATCCGGTCGAACCGGAAAGCGCGTGCCCCTTTCAGCAGAATCACTTCATTGTGGTAGTCGAACTCCTTAAAGTGGAGCAAAAACTCTTCGGTGGTAGGGTAGAAACGGGTAGTGGCTGCGGTAAACAGGTGGCCATATTTCGATATCTGTTCGCCCACGCCAATCACTTTGCCGATACTTCGCAGAGCCATATATTCGGCCACCTCGGCATAGAGTGCTTCAGGGTTCCGTCCTGTTTGCAGGATATCGGAGATGATGACACAGCTTTGCTGCTTGCCCGAATCGCTCTGCTGCCGCAGAAAATCGAGTGCATTGACAATCGATACGGTATCGGAGTTGTAACTGTCGTCGATAATGGCGCAGCCGTTAATCCCTTTCTTGATCTCCATCCGCATCGCAATGGTGGACAACCGGGCAAATGCACCGGCATAATCGGCTGTTTTATTTCCGGTAGCCAACAGATAGGCCCAGCAATGGATTGCATTTTCGATATGGGCTTCGTCGGTAAAAGGAACCGCAATTTGCACTTCCTTTTTTTGATAGATGGCGTTGATGGTGGTACCATCAACCCCTTTTATTTTGGATAGAATATAGAGATCGGCATTGCTGTCGCTCACCGACCAGCGAAAAAGCCTTGGTGGGGGCTGAAAAGCCATCTTTTCGATAGCCTGGGCGAGCAGGACGAAATCGCTGCAATAGCAAATCAGCCGACATCCGGTAGCCAGCTTCACCTTTTCGCCGACCAATGCTTTGGCCGAACTGAAATTCTCGAGATGGGCATTCCCGATATGGGTAAACACCACATGGTCGGGGGCTAAGATATCGTTAAGCGTGGCCATCTCGCCGGGTTTCGATATCCCCGCCTCGAACAGTGCCAAATCCGAATGGCTGTTCATCAGCCATACCGACAGCGGGTTGCCTATCTGTGAGTTATAACTCCGCGGACTGCGCACAATGGTTAGTTGCGGCGAGAGCAGTTCGGCCAGCCACTCTTTGACTATCGTTTTGCCGTTGCTGCCGGTGATGGCTGCCACCGGATAGCTGAACTGCCGGCGATGGTAAGCGGCCAGAGCCTGCAATGCCTTCAGGCTGTTTTCGACCTTGATAAACGATGCCCCAACGAATGGAAGGAGGTTGTCGGGAAGTTGCTCTACCACAAACGTGCGTACTCCCTTTTCCCACGCATCGCCAATGAAACGGTGACCATCGTTGCGGTCGCTTTTCAGGGCAAAGAAGAGGGTTTCGTTCCCCGAAAGGATGGTACGGCTGTCGAACGATAAAAAACGAATAGCCTGTAGTCCACCTTCACCCGACGGGAAAAGCCGGCCGGACAGAATGGTTGCGATATCGTTGACAGGGTATGTGGCCATTTCTATCTCCGGGTGGTTTGGTAACATTCGCGGCAGAGTGGCTCGTAACTCTCTTTCTCGCCAAGCAATACCAGTTTCTCTGCTTCCGATAAACGGTGGCTGTACTGCGCCAGATGGCCGCAGCGCATACATACGGCATGCACCTTGGTGACATATTCGGCACAAGCCATCAAGCCTGGCATCGGGCCAAACGGCACCCCGCGAAAATCCATATCGAGGCCGGCAGCAATGACACGCACACCCATGTCGGCCAGCTTGTTGCAGACTTCAATCAGCCCCTGATCGAAAAACTGGGCCTCGTCAATCCCGACAACATCCACATTGCCGGCCAGCAACAGAATCGTAGATGAGTTTTCGACAGCAGTAGAGCGGATAGTGGTCTCGTTATGCGAAACCACTACGGTTACCGAATAACGTACATCGACCGAAGGTTTAAAAATCTCGACCCGCTGGCGGGCAATTTCGGCCCTGCGCAAACGACGTATCAGTTCTTCGGTTTTTCCCGAGAACATCGAGCCTGCAATCACTTCGATACAGCCCCTTTTCCGTCCGCTGTTTAAATTGGTTTCGATAAACATAGAACAAAAATAATGCTTTTTGCTCCCGATGTTCGATTCGGGCTTGAGAGTTTATCGACAATTGGTACAAATAATAAAAGGGGTACCCCGGCTTGCTGCGATGCCGCTACCGTGGATAGGGCCCGTTGGTCGCTGCCTGCTGGTAGTTGGCTGGCCCATAGCTATCTCCTCGTTGGTTTCGCTATATCATCTGTACATCTTCTGTACATCTTCTGTACTTTTATATAGAGATGATATATTTAAAATATATGGAAAATAATTTAATAGGGCGATGATAGCGAGGGTATAGGGAGAGGATACAAGATGGCCTTTGGGGGGTAAGCCGAACGGCAGTGGATTTGCTTTTGGGTGGCGACATGTTACTTTTATGGCTGTTCGGTTGGTCGAAACGATAAATTTGTACCTTTATCGGGTATTGAACAGACTCAATTTTTTTTGGGATTATGGAACAGAAATTATTGCTGAAAGCCATCAGGGAAGATATCGGTTTGCTGGAGGAGATGATAACATCGTTAAGCCCGGCTGCCGAAATAACGACCGAAGAGGTTGGTTTTGCCCTGTCGAGGGCCAGAAACCTGGTGGCAGAACTGGAGATGCTGGCGACTACTGTAAAGTACAATCCTGTGGAGATGACTCCGGCGGTTCGGATGGAAGTGCCGAAGCAGGCAGAGAAACTGGTAGCCAAGCCGGTCAAAAAAGAGGAACTCTTCGATTTGGAAGAGCTCCCGGTGGCCCAACCTGCGGAAGCAAAGAGCGAGCAACCCCTCACCGACGCAGTTGCCCCGGTGACCCAACCGGTTGAAAAGCCTTCGGTAAAGGTTGAAGCAAAAGAGCCGCTTCGCGTAAAGGAGGCCAAAGTGGTGAATCCTGCACCGGCAAAGGAGCGAACACCCGATACCAGTCAGACCAAAGCGCTGGGCGAGACCATAGAGGCGCACAAATCGGTGAACGACCTGCTGGTTGCCGATAAGCACGATCATCTTTTCGAGGGAAAACCGTTGAAAAGCCTTCGCGAAGGGGTAGGCATCAACGACCGCTTTCTATTTATCCGTGAACTGTTTGGCGGCGACAGCGACAATTTTAACCGGGTTATCGACGAACTCGACCAACTGGCAACGTTGAACGAGGCGGTCAGCTATCTGAAAGCCAACTTTAAATGGAGCAAAAGCGACAGTGCCGAAAAGTTCCTGCAACTGGTCAAACGCAGATATCAATCATAAATGGAAGGAAAACTATATATCGTACCCACTCCGATAGGGAATCTGGAGGATATCACCCTCAGGGCGCTGAAGGTATTGCGCGAAGTAAACCTGGTGTTGGCCGAAGATACACGTACCTCGTCCAATTTGTTTCGCCATTTCGAAATCAATACCCGACTGGTTTCGCACCATAAGTTCAACGAGCATAAAACAGTGTCCCATATTGCCGAACAGATTTTAGCCGGCGATACCATTGCCTTGATTTCGGATGCCGGTACGCCATCGATCTCCGATCCGGGTTATCTGCTTACGCGCACCTGCATCGAAAGGGGGATTGCCGTGGAGTGCCTGCCCGGGGCAACAGCTTTTGTACCAGCCCTGGTCAATTCAGGTTTTCCAAGCGATAAGTTTTGTTTCGAAGGTTTTCTGCCGCAGAAAAAGGGGCGCCAGAAGCGGTTGACCGAACTGGCGGCCGAAAAACGGACAATGATATTTTATGAATCGCCTTTCCGGTTGATAAAGACGCTCGAGCAGTTTGGCCAGTTTTTCGGCGAGTCGAGAATGGTTTCCGTTTCGCGCGAGATTAGTAAACTCTACGAAGAGACTTTTCGTGGAACGGTAGCCGAAGTGGTGGCCCATTTTAGGTCGAAAGCGGTCAAGGGTGAGATTGTCATGGTTGTTCAGGGGGCCCCGCAGCATAAAGAAGAGGAGGATGAGGCGTAAGTTCTGTTTCAATTCCCGACGGAGATTTTCATTATTCGACCATCGTCGAATGCAGGCAGTTGGTGTGGAGAGGGCGAGTTGAATACGCCTCCAATCGTTGCCCGCTCATCATACCCCGTTTCATATTCCACATTCATAATTCATAATTCCTCACTCCATGCGCTACACCCATCTCTTTTTCGATCT
>CAYOJD010000003.1:0-45810 GCA_964404205.1 uncultured Prolixibacteraceae bacterium | reverse complement strand
ATTCATAATTCATAATTCCTCACTCCATGCGCTACACCCATCTCTTTTTCGATCTCGATAACACTTTGTGGGATTTTAACAGCAACTCGTACGATGCTTTGCGACATGCCCTCGGGGAGTTGGGTTTACTCGGGAAGATTGCCGATTATGATCAGTTTTACACTATCTATCATCGGGTGAACGACCATTTGTGGGATTTGTACCGCGAAGGGGCCATTGCCAAGCCAAAGCTGACGGTTCAGCGTTTCGAGGAGTCGTTCGAAAAGTATGGCTACCCTGTTCCGGGCAGGGGTGCGGAGATAAACGAAGCCTATCTGTCCGGGATGCCGGCACAGACCAGGCTGGTTGAGGGGGCACGTGAGCTTCTCGATTATCTGGCTGGCCGTTATCGCATGGCCATTATCACCAATGGGTTTAGGGAGGTACAGTACGATAAAATGGAGCAGTCGGGGTTGTCGGGTTATTTCGACAAGGTTTTTGTTTCGGAAGAGATAGGGGCGCAAAAACCGAATAAGCTTATTTTCGAACATGCTTTAAAATCGATGAATGCTCCCAAAAGGAGTACCCTGATGATTGGAGATTCGTGGGAAGCCGATATTGTTGGGGCGCGTTTAAGCGGGTTGGATCAGGTGTTTTACGATCCGATGAGAAAATATACCATGCTTACGGCTGACAATAAACAGGACGATCGGTATAAAACCATAGATTTTTCGCAGTTGCCCCCCGATTTTTCAATGTCAACGCTGCTTTCTGCTGCAAAAAGGAGGCCTGTAACACTATTAATTGAGGCATTAAGTCAGACGACTGTTTTTTTATAGTTAATTTTAACTCAATTTTTTTTAATCATACCAATCCTACTGTTTTGGTTTATTTGGCAGATATCTAATTCAATAGATGTTTGTTTTGTGTTGGCAATCAATAAAAAATATGATAAAAATCATATTAATTAAACGTTAATCAAACAATTAGCCTGTAACAAAACTGTTGCACAAAATAATTCTTTAAATATATTTGCAAAGTATAACAGTTTTTAACGAAAAAGCGCTTTGTGGTAATAATTCGTAGTAAAACCTATGCCTCTGGCTTGAATAGGGCTTGGCGGAGTCCTTTTTATCAAAGAATTATTATGAGCAATATGTTTAATTTAAATGCAACTGTTTAAAAGTTCTTATTTATTCTTTATTTATTATTGTTAAACATTAAAATTAAGTCTATGAAGAAAATTTCGCTGTTGCTTGCATTTCTGGGCTTTATCGGATTGCAAGTAGTTTTTGCGCAGACCAGGGAAATCTCCGGGGTTGTGACTTCCAGCGATGATGGCAGTTCCATACCTGGGGCTTCCGTCGTAGTGAAAGGGACTACTTTGGGGACGGTAACTGACATGGATGGAGCGTTCACATTAAAAATTCCTGCAAATGCAGAGACGTTGACTGTTTCGTTTGTAGGGATGATTTCATCAGATGTAGCTGTAACATCAGCCAACAACTACAAAATTGCATTGAAATCCGAAAACATTTCGGTAAATGAGGTTGTGGTTACAGCATTGGGTATTAAGCGTGCGAGTCGCGAGGTTTCGTACCAAACGCAGAAGGTAGAAAACACCGAGCTGATAAAAACGGCCCCAACAAAAGCTGCTTCAGCTTTGGCGGGTAAAGTTGCAGGTTTGCAGATTAACGTACAGGATAATGGGGTGAATCCAACGACCCAGATTTTGTTGCGTGGTTTGCGTTCTGTATCGGGTAATAACTCTGCATTGATTGTTATCGACGGTTCGATTGCGTCTCAGGGGGCATTTGACATGTTGAACCCGAATGATATTGAGAGCATCAACGTTCTGAAAGGGGCTACTGCAGCTGCGCTTTATGGTTCTAATGCAGCGAACGGTGCATTGATTGTTGCCACCAAGAGTGGTGCATCAGCCAATAAACTGACCATCGGTATCAATTCATCGTATACAATGGATAAAGTTGCCTATATGCCAGACTTCCAATCGGAATATGGTACAGGTTGGGAAGGTGCTTACGACCCGATTGAAAATACCAACTGGGGTCCGCGTTTCGATGGCCAGGTTAGGCAGGTTGGTCCAACCTTTGCCGATGGCACATTCCAGGCGGTTCCTTATGCTCCGGTAAAAGACAACCTTTTGAATTTCTATGATACGGGTTCTACTTTAAGTAATACCGTTTATCTGACCAGCAGCAACGAAGACAGTAAATTTTACATTTCACTCGGGGATGTACGTACAGAGGGTATTGTTCCAAACGATACCTATCACAGAAACACATTCAGGGTAAATGCCAGCAAAAAAATTGGTAAGGTTGAATTATCGGCTACGACCAGTTATGCAACCGATAAAAAGAATGTTGTTGGTGGAACAATCGGTTCACAGGATCGTCCGCTTTACTGGTTTGTACTGAATACTTCAGCCAATATTCCACTTTCAACTTATAAAGATTGGAGCAATCCGAGCAGCTACGGCTATGCTGACAACTATTATAACGGCTATTATCAGAACCCTTACTGGGCAATTGGTACCAACCGTGAAATTGATGAAACCAACCGCTTGATTGCAAACGTTAACCTTTCGTGGGATATTCTGGACTGGTTAAACTTCACTACCCGTGCAGGGGTGAACAATGTTTGGGGGAATGGTAAAAACTGGCGTGCAGCCCAAAAATATGATTCAGTATTGAAACCGTCGATGGATGAAGTCTCTTCATTTGTTGAAGACAGTGAATTCCAGACAAAAACATATACAGGTGATGCATTGTTATCAGGTGATTTCAAATTTTATGATGATTTTACCCTAAAAGCGATACTGGGTGCATCAATCTACATGTATGATTACAGAACAAGCACTGTAACTGCCAATAACCTGAGTATTCCTGGTTTCTATGATATCTCTAACGGAACGGGTTCTCTGGTGGGTAGTGTTGATGAGTCGAAAAAGAACAGCTATGGGTTCTTTGCCGATTTAACTTTCGGATATAAAGATTACGTCTTCCTTAACCTTGGTGGCCGTAACGACTGGACATCGACTTTGGCCAAAGGGAACAACAGCTATTTTTACCCTGCAATCGGGTTGTCGTTTGTGGCTACCGATGCCTTCCCAGCATTGAAAGGTGATATTCTTTCGTATGCCAAGGCTACCATTAGTAACTCAACGGTATACAATGACCTTGATCCATACAGAATCAACGAAGTTTATACCCAGGCTACCGGCTTCCCGTTTGGGGCTACCAACGGGTTCTATTTGTCGAATACCGCAGTGGATGCCAATATTTCAAAGGAAAAAATCAGCACTACGGAGCTTGGTCTTAGACTTGATTTGTTTCATGGACGTATGAACTTTGAAGGTTCTTACTTTAACACGATTACATCAGACCTTATTACATCGACAACTCCATCGTATGCATCAGCATCGACAGTTTTCCTAACCAACATCGGTAAAATGCAAGGAACAGGTTTGGAATTGACAGTAGGTGGAACCGTTCTGAAAGCAAAAGATTTCAAATGGGATTTGAATGTCAACTATACCTCAAACGAAACCAAAGTGAAGGAGATCAAAGAGGGATTGGATGAAATTCAACTTTCAGGTACTGGTCAGTATGGTATTTTCGCAGTAGTTGGAGAAGCCTTCCCGCAGATTAAAGCAAATGTTTATGATCGCGATCCTCAGGGGCGTATCATTGTAGACCCGGTAAGCGGTCATCCGCTCACTAAAACAGGCGTTTACAGTTTGGGAAAAACAACCCCGGATTACATCATTGGCCTTACCTCCAATATTTCATACAAAGGTATCTCTGTTTCCGCAACCTTCGATTATCGTACCGGTCATAAATATTATGAACAAGGTTCTGACGCGATGGAATTCACCGGACGTTCAGTGGCCAGCGTGTCATCAAATCGTCAGGATTTCGTAATCCCCAATTCTGTTATTGAAACCGCTCCGGGCGTATATGTTGAAAATACCAATATTCCGGCTTCAGGCGGACGCCAGAGTTACTGGACCGATGTTTACAACGAGGTAAAGTCGAACTACGTAAAGGATGCAACAGCATTGAAACTTCGCGAACTTTCTGTAGGGTATGATTTGCCTAAATCGCTTCTGAGCCGGACACCCCTGCAAAGAGTATCTGTCAGCTTTATAGGAAGAAACTTATTGACATGGTTGCCTGAAGACAATCGTTTTGCTGACCCTGAATTCAACAACAGCAATAACAACGCGATTGGTGTAGGTGGTTATTTCCAATCTCCTCCGACCCGCTCGTTTGGCTTTAATTTGAATGTCGAATTTTAAAAAGAGCTATCTATGAAAGTTTTAAAATATTTTACTCTGCTGATAGCCGTAGTGCTGTTGGCATCATGCGACGATTTTCTGGATGTAAACGATGATCCGAACAATCCTACAAGTGTCGCGCCAAGTTTGATTTTACCTGTAGCCCAGAATTATACGGCACGAATGATTCAGGATGATCGTCGGGTCAACTGTCTTGGCAACCTGATGATGTACAACTGGAGCCAGAGCGATGGTTTCTCCTGGTATTCTGATGAGTTCAAGTATTTGGTAACATCATCTTTCTACCGCAATATTTTCAGTGAGTCTTATACCAATGCGTTGAAACAGTATCACCAATTGGAAGGCTTAGGTGCTGAATATGATAATTACAAGGCGATTGCCAAAATCATGAAGGCTTATCACTTCCAGTTGCTGGTCGATTTGTATGGCGATGTTCCTTACACTGAAGCGTTGTTGCGCAAAGAAAATGCAACGCCAAAGTATGATGATGCACAAACTATTTATGAAGATTTGATCGTACAGTTGAGTGCTGCCATCGAGTTGATAGACAATGCTGAGGCAACCAAAGGTCCATCGTCAGACGATATCGTTTTCGGCGGTGATATGACCGAATGGAAGAAGTTTGCCAATACCATCAAAATGAGAATTTTGGTGCGTCAGTCGAGCATGTCAGGCCGTGATGCCTATATCAAAGAGCAAATCAGTGCGATTGTTGCTGAGGGTTCAGGTTTCATTACCGGTGATGTTGGTGTAAATCCTGGATACCTGCAGGAAGAAAACAAGCAGAACCCAATTTGGCAGGCTTATGGCAAAGAGGTATCAGGAAGCTGGACAATGAACAATCAGGCAACCTGTGCTTCCGACTATATTATCACTTATCTTACTGACACCAAAGATCCGCGTATCGATTTTATCTATGAAAAGCCAGCTTCGGGGCATCTTGGTGTACCGCAGGGCTTGTTGGATTACGACACCCCGGTACAGGATGCTTATGTTCCTGATAAGGTGTCAAACCTTGGTACAGGTATTTTGAAAAATTACAATCAGGATGCTATCATTTTCACGCTGGCTGAAAGTAACTTCAACCAGGCAGAAGCCGCCTTTAAAGGGTTAATGACAGGCGATGCCAAAACATTGTATGAAAATGGTGTTAGAGCATCTTTTGATTACCTCGGGGCAACTGGCTATACTGGCTATATTGCCCAGATTAAAAACCTTGTAAAATGGGAGTCTTCATCCAACAAGTTGCAGGCTATTATTACCCAAAAATGGATTGCTGTGAATAGCATTACCGCCGAACAATCATGGTTCGATTATTCTCGTACCGGATATCCTGCAGGTTTGCCAATTTCACTTCAAGCCTCTAAATCTGACAGACCCGTTCGTCTGTACTACACCTCTGAGGAGATTTCTTCGAATGGTGCCAATGTACCAGCTCAGCCTGATGCATTTACAGGAAAAATCTTTTGGGCGAAATAAGTTAATTTAAAAGATTATGAGAAAGTTTATATACAAAGCCATGATCCTTATCCTCAGTGTAGGGATCTTTAATTCCTGCTTGGTTGAAACCGATTCGGTTCTCGATTTGAACGAACAGGGTCCTAATTTGGCCAGTTTTGAGCAAAGCCGTGCTGTCTTTGCTGCCATCGCCGATGGTGTTGAAAACGAGTTTGAGCTAAAGGTGAAATTGATTGGCCCAACATCGAAAGAGATGACTGCGCCGGTAACCATGACCGTTGGGGTAGATCCAACATCGACTGCGGTTGAGGGTACCCACTTTAGGATTGATAATCCAACCATTACTTTAACAGCCGATAATAACTATCTTGGTCTGTTTAAGGTTACCATGTTGACTGAAGGGATAGAAACGCCGCTTGACGTTGCACCTGTTTTGGTGTTAAAGGTAGCGAGTGCCACCGGGGCAGATAATGTTGTAAATAATGGCAAAACCATTAGCATTACAATGAACTATGCCTGTCCTTCGTTCCTTGAAGGTACTTATACCACTACTGTCACAAGGACAAACTACGATGGTGCAGTTACCACTTATCCTTCTTTCACTGAAGAAATCAGAAAAACTGGTATTGGTGAATATCGGACTTCATATACAGGCCATTATATCCCAACCAATGGCGGTGGTCTTGGAGTAGGAACCGAGGGTTATACCTTCCAGGATGTTTGCGGTGTACTTACTGTTCCGGAACAAACGTTGAATGACTATTATTCAAATGTAGTTGTTGGAACCGATTTTGGTAGTGCAGATGAGGCTACAGGAACTTTGGTGTTGAAATATCAAATCTCATTTGCGGCTGGTATCAGAACGTATGAGGTGAAATATGTCAAACAGTAAGTCGTTCAAGTTTGTCACTTTTAAATTAAAAAGAAATGATTAGAAAATTTAAAATAGTAGGGCTGTTTCTGCTGACAGTGGGATTAGCCTCCTGTGAGTACGTTGAGACTGCGAAGCAAGATGCGGCGCAGATTGCCAGCACTGATGGATATCCAACAGTGACAATTACTCCAAGTGTGACAGGAAATTCGGTAAACGAAGGACAAACGATTGTGTATACGGTTAAATTGAGCAAAGCAATCGACCGTTCATTGTCATTCGCGTTCAAAACAGTCGATGGTACAGTCGATGGTGATGATTTTACCTCAACTGCCAGCGAGGATGCACCGCTTGTTATTGCTCCATACACGACTGAAGGTCAGATTGAAGTTCAGGTTTCCGCTGATAATATCCCGGAAGGCGAAGAAACGCTGAAGTTTGAGATTGGCGTTTACGGGCTTGCCGAGCGTTACTTGTTGAATCCGGAAAGTGCCAATCCTGTAACATTTGATTACAAGATTGCCAATGTCAACAAAGCGGGTAGGTTAACCCTTACCATGTTTTGGGAGGACGATCATTCTGACTATGACTTTGTAATCTGGAGCGACACCCCTGCCAATCCGATGGTAGAATGGGGAGACGGAGGTGCAACTACCCATATGCCGGAAAAGGATATGTCAATTCTCCTTACAGATCCGGATGGAACATACTATGTAAATATCATGGACTGGGACGGCGATCCTTTCGATTACAAGTTTATTTGGGGTGTACCCGGTGGGGCTCCAGCAGTTCTCGAAGGTACGTTCGACCGTACTGCCACAACGTATGTTAACGATATCTGGACTGCCTGGGGCGGTGGATACGACTCTTTCAGAGTGCTTAAAATTGTGAAAAGTGGAAGTAACTTCACGATTACAAAATTGTAAGCATACTTTGTATAGAATAGATGAAAAAGGCTGCCATTGGCAGCCTTTTCTTTTTATACCAAAATTTAATGGCAATCGTATGCGAATTTCTCGTTGCTTGATAGTGTTAGTTTAATGTTAAGGATGAATATTTTTTCATGCAGAATTGAAAACTGATTAACATTTAGATATATTTGTATTTTGCAACACTATTTAACAGATGAAGATGAGTTTCATGTTCGATAATAATCGGGCAGATTCTGTTAGTTTTCACTGCCAGATAATGGTGCAGAATGTATCTCACACTTTATTTTTAAAAGGGAAACTGTTAATTGGAATTAAAATTAATGTCTATGAAGAAGATTTCGCTTTTGCTTGTATTCCTGGGCTTTATAGGATTGCAAGTAGTTTTGGCCCAGACCAGAGACATTACCGGAACTGTTACTTCAACCGAAGACGGGAGTACAGTGCCCGGGGCATCTGTGGTCGTTAAAGGTACCACTGTTGGTACAGTTACCGATATGGACGGTAAGTTTACGTTGAAAGTGCCGCAAGGTGCAAAATCATTGGAAGTATCATTTGTTGGGATGACCAACACTGAAGTACTGCTTACCAATGCTGCAAACTACCAGGTTAAACTCGAACCGGAAAATATTTCGGTGAACGAGGTAGTGGTTACGGCACTGGGTATTTCGAAGGAGAAAAAGGCTTTGGGTTATGCCACCCAGGGCGTAAAAAGTGAAGAGTTGAACCGTGCTGCCAACCCAAGCCTTTCGTCGGCGATGCAGGGTAAGGTTGCCGGTGTTGAAGTTCGCCCTCAGTCGGGTATGCCTGGTTCTTCTTCGCAGATTTTCATCCGTGGTGCCCGATTCTTCAGCGGAAACAATAATCCGTTGTATGTTATCGATGGTCTTCCGATTGCCTCTACCAATGACTATGCTCAGGGGGTAACCGGTACCGACTTCTCGTCCCGTTCTGTGGATATTGACCCCAACGACATTGAGTCCATCAACGTACTGAAAGGTCAGGCTGCTGCCGCCCTCTATGGGATGCGTGCATCGAACGGTGTTATTATTATTACCACCAAGAGCGGTAAACAGGCTAAAGGCAAACCGGTTGTAACATTAACGACCAACTACACTGCCGACAAGATTTCAAGATTGCCTGAGTTGCAGCAGAATTACGGTCATGGGTTTAATGGTGCTTTCGCTGCCGTTAACTCGAACTCCTGGGGACCAAAACTTGAGAATATCCAGAACTCAAAAACGGTATTCTACAAGAATACGACTACCAGTGCCATTAATTTCGACGGCGTGAATATTAACCCCGGAGAGACACTTTATTTGGGGGGTGCCAACCATGGCAATCCCAACATGTACTACTCAGGTCAGGCGGCCAAATGGTTGCCGGTTCAGCCTTACAACAATGCCAAAGAATTTTTCGATGTTGGCGGAACCACCAGTTTGAACCTGAATGTCAGTCAGGCAGGTGAAATGGGCAACTATTCCGTTGGTGTAGGCAATACCAAACAAACGGGTATTATCCCTTCAACCGGCATGGACCGCATGAGTTTCAAAGCCACAGCCGACATGAAAATGAACGATATGTTCAAGGTCGGTTTCAGTGCCAATGCCTCAAATGTTAGCATCGATAAAGTACCATCAGGGAACGACAGTTATTTGTTTGGTGTTTTTGGAGCGCCAATCACCTATAACCTGAGAGATATTCCTTACCATATTGCGGGTAATGATTATGTTCAGACAAGCTACCGTGTGGGCTCTGTTGGCGATAACCCTTATTGGGCTACCAAGAACAATAAATTTAATGAGGCAACCCGCCGTTTCTTCGGAAATACCTATATTCAGTTCGAACCAACCAAATGGTTGTCGTTCAAATACCAGTTTGGGGGCGATTTCTATGAAACCGATCAGGAAGAAATCTGGCAAATGGGTTTGGCTAAAGCCGGTGGTTCTATCCCATCATCGTATGTACCTCCAATTAAAACATTGCCTTCAGGTGGTAAAATCGTAAACCGTGCATACGTCTACAGGAATTACAACTCGTTGTTCATCGCTACTGCCCGTGGCAAGTTGATGGATCAGTTGAACGGTGAAATTGTGGTTGGTAATGAATTGAACGACGAATATGGCCGTTCGTTCTGGATGCAGGGAACTGGTTTGCAGGTTCCGGGCTGGAACAATATTGCCAATGCAACTACACAAGTAGCCACTGAATCGAAGAATACCGATCGTACTGTTGGTTTCTTTGCCAATGGTAGCCTCGACTGGAAAGGAATGTTGTTCCTGAATGCAACTGGCCGTTATGATGTGGTATCATCAATGCCAAGAAACAACCGTGGGTTCTTCTATCCATCGGTATCGTTGGGTTGGTTGTTCACCGAGCTCGAAGCTTTGAAGGGGCAATCAACGCTCTCTTATGGTAAATTGCGTGGTTCGTATGCTGAGGTAGGTGCCGCAGGTACTTACATGAATCCATATTATGCCACCGGCGGTTCGGGTAGTGGCTTTATTACGGATGGTATCAGTTTCCCGTTGGGTGGCGTGAGTGGGTATATTCCAACTACTTCCATTTATGACCCGAACCTGAAACCACAGAATACCAAATCGTATGAAATTGGTTTTGAAGCAAGATTCTTCAATAACCGCATCGGAATTGACTATTCTTACACCAAGCAAAAAACTGTTGACCAGATTTTTGCAGTGCCGTTGGCCGGGTCAACCGGTTATGCCGAAGAAATCCGCAACGCAGGTTCAATGTCAGGATATTCTCACGAGTTTACACTTGACCTTGTTCCGGTAAAAACAAAAGATTTTACATGGAATATGAAAATCAACTGGTCGAAGAGTGAAAGTAAATGTGAGGAACTGGCAGAAGGCGTCGAAAACATTACGCTTGTAGGTTTTGTCGACCCGAATATTCGTGCTTATGCCGGTAAAACATACCCGACCATTTATGGTACATCATTCCTTCGCACAGATAAAGGCGAGTTGGTAATTGACGACGACGATACAAGCCCGTATTATGGGATGCCTATGGCTGGCGGAACCAAAGCTATTGGCAATGTTACGCCTAACTTCCTGTTGGGGGTTAACAATACACTTTCATTCAAAGGTTTGACATTGAGCTTCCTTATCGACTGGAAAGATGGCGGTATGATGTATTCCGGTTCTAACCGTTTGATTAACCTCTATGGTACTTCAGCCGCAACGGATAACCGCAGTACACCATTTACTTACACCGGTGTAGGGTACAGCACACTTGAGTCGATCGACGACAACGACGTTGCCCATGGCGGAACTTCATCTACATTCAGCCGTGGTGGCGAAGGTGATGAGATTGCCCACCAATATCGTTATGCCACTATTTTGGGCAGCATCTCGGAAGCTAACGTTTTCGAAACATCTTTCGTTAAACTGAGAGAGGTATCGCTTTCATATACCTTCCCGAAGAGTCTGGTTTCAAAAATCTACCTGAAAGGTCTTTCTGCATCGGTTTCGGCACGTAACATCCTTTTATGGACATCATTGCCCAACTTTGACCCGGAATCATCGCAAGGTACGGGTAACGGCCAGTCTGGTTTCGACTATATGTCATTGCCACAAACCACATCGTTGGGAGCAGGTTTGACAGTTACTTTCTAATTATTTAAATGAGAAATGATTATGAAAAATCTTAAATATTTATTTTTACTCGTCGGAGCCTTGTCCTTTGCTTCATGCAGTGAAGACATTATGGATGATATCAACAAGGACAAGAATAACGCGGCACAGATACAAGCTAAACTGACGCTGCCGCATGTAATCGTTGAATCGGCTGCCGGAACAACTGCAACCGATATGGCATGGTACTCATCGGTATATATCGAACACAATGCCGGAACACATGGTCAGTTCTATACAGCCGACAAACGTACCAACACCAATGAATCTTCATTGTTTAACAACAGTTGGAATAGTTTGTACCAGAGTGCATTGATGCCTGCAAACGACATTATTAAAAAATGTTCTCCCGGGGGTACCGAAGCGGACAATACTCGTTTGCTTGGTATTGCTCAGATATTGATTGCTTATAACTGGGCTGTAACTACCGACATGTGGGGCGATATTCCGTTTAGTGAGGCATTACAGGGTTCGCTGAACCGTCAGCCAAAGTACGACACACAGGAAACTGTCTATACCGGAATTCAGAAGTTGCTCGATGATGCCATTGTAAATCTTACAGCATCGTTAACATCGGCGAACACAATTCTAACCTATGATTATATTTATGGGGGTGATGCCGCCAAGTGGATAAAAGCTGCCAATTCGTTGAAAGCCCGTTATTATCTTCGTTTAAGCAACAAAGATGCGTCTGCCGCTCAGAAAGCACTTGCTGCTGCAGCCAAAGGTTTTACCAGTGCTGCCGATGCGTTCGTTTTTGCAAAATACGAAGCTACTGCTATTGGAGAAAACCCATGGTACCAGTTCTTTGTAGACCGTACAGCAACTTCAGTAGGTAAAACTCTTTACGATTTGATGGTTGCCAGAAACGACCCGCGTGTGAACTACTATTTCACATTAAAGAGCGGTGTTATTGTCCCTGCACCGAACGGTACAGCTACTGAAAGCCAAAACGCTACCTATTCAGTTTCAAAGATTGCTTCTGAATTGCGTACAAACCCAACTCCGCTGATGAGCTACCACGAATTACTTTTTGTGATTGCAGAAGCTAAATTCAGGGCAAGTGATGCCACTTACACCACCGATCTGAAAAATGCGATTACAGCTTCGTTTGCCTGGCACAAGGTTACCGAAAGTGCCGCGACTTACTATACGGCCAATGTCGAGCCAAAACTGGCCACTGCTGCATTGGAAGAAATTCTGACCCAGAAGTACATTGCCGGATACGAAATCGAATCTATCGAAGCATACAATGATTACAGACGTACCGGATTTCCGACGATGAAAAACCCGAACAACAATTTGGCTGCCTACGGTTTTGTGAATCGTTTCCCTTACCCAACAACAGAAGAGTCGTACAACTCGGCCAATGTTCCGAGCATCAACTCTTTCAAAGACAAAGTTTGGTGGGCAAAGTAACCGGAAACCCAAATATCAAAAAAGAGCGCTTTCGGGCGCTCTTTTTTTGTGGGGTAACAATGCTTTCAGAATGGGGTGATATCCTGATAATTTCCCTGCGGACGGCCAAAGTCGGGGTTCCCAAATCCCATGTCGGCAGGGTCGGGTTCTGTATTCATTTTAGAATGGAAAACAGCCGGTTTAATGGAGTCGGCAAAGTCGTCAGGCATTGTTCCGTCGCCTGACTCCTGGATGTCAGAAAAGCGGGCAAGGGTGTTTTTAAACGCCAACTGAACATCGCCTACGGCTCCGTTTCGGTGTTTGGCAATAATTATTTCGGCTATTCCAACCAGCGAGTTGCCCGATGGGTCTTCCGTTATTCCATAATATTCCGGGCGGTGGATAAAAAGGACCATATCGGCATCCTGCTCAATGGCCCCCGATTCGCGAAGGTCGGAGAGTTGTGGCCGTTTTCCGTCGCGCGATTCGACGGAGCGGTTCAGCTGCGAAAGGGCCAGAATAGGAACATCAATTTCTTTGGCGATGGCCTTCAGGTTACGGGAAATGGTACTTACCTCCTGTTCGCGGCTGCCCCGGTTATCGCCTCCTGCGGTCATCAACTGCAGGTAGTCGACAATGATAATCCCGATGTTGTGCTGCATTTTCAACCGGCGGCATTTGGCCCTAAATTCAAAAATGGAAAGGGCCGGTGAGTCGTCGATAAACAACGGAGCTTCTTCAAGGTTTTTAATTTTTCTGTTGAAGACTTCCCATTCCCAGTCGAGCAAACGGCCTGTTTTTATTTTCTCTGATCCCAGTTCGGTTTCCGAGGCTATCAATCGGTTGACCAGCTGGAGCGATGACATTTCGAGCGAGAAAACGGCAACGGGGACTTTGTGGTTTACTGCCATGTTGCGGGCCATCGACAATACAAATGCCGTTTTACCCATTGCCGGTCGGGCTGCAATAATGACAAGGTCGGTACGTTGCCAGCCTGATGTTATCTTATCGAGACGAGAAAAGCCTGACGGGATTCCGCTTAACCCGTCTTCTTTCAGACTGTTCTTTTCTATCTGGGTAATGGCTTGTTCGAGAAGCGGCTTGATGGCCTGCGATTCTTTCGAAATATTGCCTTCGGTGACTTTGAAGAGCGATGCTTCGGCAAAATCGATAAGGTCGTTCAGCTCCATCGTGTCGTCAAACGATTTGGACTGAATCTCCGATGATATGGAAATAAGTTCCCGCTGGATATATTTTTGGGCAATAATGCGGGCATGATATTCAATATGAGCAGCCGATGCAACCCTGCTGGTGAGTTGAGTGACAAACAGCGGTCCTCCCACTTCGTCGAGTTCCCCACGGTTTTTCAGCTCCTGGGTAACCACCAAAAGGTCGATTGGCTTTTCTTTGGAAGCCAGGTATTGAATCACGTTGTAAATCTTCCGGTGCTCTTCCTTGTAAAAACTTTCGGGCTTCAAAATAGCTGAAACGGCGTGGTATGCGTTTTTTTCGAGCATCAGCGCACCCAAAACAGCCTCTTCGACATCGGTAGCCTGCGGTGGGATTTTGCCCAGATAGAGGTTCGATGTATCGGTTTTGGGCTTTGCCTTGCCGCGCGGATAATTGGATTGTACTGCCATAGAAAGTGATCTAAATTGGGGTTGCCTTGAGGGGCTAAAAATAGTATTGAGTTCTGGTTTGGACGAAAAAATTACTTCGTATTTATTATTTCATACGAACAGCTAAAATTCCGATACAAACATGTTATGAACAAATCTGGATTTATTTTGCTTTCAGGCCGTCATTGATAATACGGGTCAGGATATCGGTAACACTCAGTCCCATTGCCTTAATTTGTTGCGGGATAAAGCTGGTGGCAGTCATACCGGGAACAGTATTGATTTCAAGAAAATAGAAGGTTTCACCTTTCAGGATATAATCGACACGCACAATGCCGCTACAGTTGCACAAATCGTAAATTTTAGCGCTGAGTGCCTGAACTTTTGCAGTCAGCTCGGGCGAGATTCGGGCCGGAGTTATCTCTTCGGCCATTCCGGGAATATATTTGGCTTCGTAGTCGAAGAACTCGTTTTTGGGCAATACTTCCGTTACCGGGAAGACTATTTTCTCGTTGCCGATTCGGACAACTCCATTGGTAAACTCCGCCCCGTCGATGAATTGTTCAATCAATACTTCGGGGCTTTCGTTCAGTGCCTTGTCGATAGCTACCGGTAAGTCTTCGGTTTTTTTCACCTTTGTAACCCCAAAACTTGAGCCTCCGGCACTGGGTTTTACAAATAATGGCAATCCAAGTTCAGCCACAATCGAATCGGCCGACCAGGTTTCACCTTGCAGTACCCTGACCGAATTGGCCATGGCAATACCAAGGCTTTTCAAATAATTGTTGCAGAAATATTTGTTGAAAGTGAGTGCCGACGATTGTACACCACAGGAAGAATAAGGAATTCCAAGCATCTCGAAATAGCCTTGCAGGATTCCGTCCTCGCCGGGCGTTCCGTGAATGATGATGTAAGCATAATCGAACCGGATAGTTTCCCCGTTCAGTGGAAAAGAAAAATTGCCTTTGTCAACGTCTGCAATCTTGATATTGTTTTGCAGCACAATCCACTCGCCGTTTCTGATTTGCACCAGCCAGGGGGCGAAAATTGTAGTATCAATGGCGCTCAACACATTGTTGCCACTCTTGACTGAAACTACATATTCTGACGAGTCGCCGCCGGCTACAATTGCAATGTTTTTTTTCATGATATTGACCTGATTGGAAGGGTTTTTATTTTCATTTTTATGAATTTGTGAGCGTTGATTTAGGCCTTTCTGGAAAGGACTTTTCCGGCAAAAGCGGTTAACCCGGCTTTGTTTTCGGTGCAGATTTCGAGTTTCGAAAGGGTTTCAACCGCTTTATCGTGATAGTGGTTCATCTGTTGGCGAGTTGCTTCGCCGGCACCGCTTTCGCTGAATATTGCCGTTACGGCAGCGATTTTTTCATCAGGGTCGTATAGGCTTGCCGAAAGCCATCTATCCAATTCTGCGCTCGACGACTTTGACGAAAGGGCCCTGGCTTTCAGCATCAGATAGGTTTTTTTGTTTTCGAGAATATCGCCCCCGATTTTTTTGCCGAAGGTGGCTTCATCGCCAAAAGTATCCAACCAGTCGTCCTGCAACTGAAATGCCAAACCGGTATAAATACCGAAGTCGTAGAGCAATTGTGCTTCCGATGGTTTTGCATTGGCGAGAATGGCCCCGATTTTCAGACTGGCGGCTATCAGTACAGCCGTTTTCAATCGTATCATTTCGATGTATTCGTCGATGGTGACATCGTTACGGGTTTCAAATTCCATGTCGTGTTGCTGCCCTTCGCATACTTCTACGGCTGTTTTGGAGAAGAGTGCCACCAATTCGTTGAAATGGGTTGAGCGGCATCCGGCCAAATACTGGTAAGCCATTATCGACATCGCATCTCCGCTGAGGATAGCGCTGTTTTGGCCATAAAGTTTGTGGATTGCTGGCTTTCCGCGACGGATATCAGCATTATCCATTATATCGTCGTGCAGCAATGTGAAGTTGTGAAAAATTTCGATAGCCATGGCTGCCGGCAAAAACGGGTCGGTGTTGTCGGAAAAAAGTGAAGCCGAATGGAGCAACAGCGCGGGCCTGATTCTCTTTCCGCCAAAAGTTAACGCGTCAGCTACAGGCTGATAAAGCCCAATAGGCGAACGGTTGGCTATCTGCATAATTTCGCTTTTCAGATAGGTTTCAAAGTTGGGAATAAGTTCGTCGATGCTTCTCATGATGCTCATTCTCGGTTACTCTTGCTCCGGGGGTAGACTTTCGATATCGCTTTCAACCTGCATTAACGTTTTGTAGCTGATAGTGTTTCAGTTTTAATTTGCTGACAAATAATGCAATATGCTTTTCTGCTTAATTCTTTTCCCTAAAGGCAAGGATGGACGAAAAATAACATTAAATCACCTTTTTAAAAAATTATAGAGGATTTATTGATGGGTATTTATTTCACGTCATCAGCTTTTGATCTTAAACTTTCGCAATGAAATGTCTGTTAAAATAAAAAGTAATTTTTTTATTACTTTGTGCTTCATTGATTTGAGTGCAATTTTCAAACCATACTTCTATGAATTACTCCGTATTGGACTTTCTTAAATTGCTTGGTTCGCTGGGTGTTTTTCTCTTTGGAATGAAGATGATGAGCGAATCGCTGCAGAAGATTGCAGGGAAAAAGATGCGTTCTATTTTGGCCAGCATGACTTCAAATCGTGTGAAGGGGGTTTTTACAGGACTGCTTATCACCACTTTGATCCAGTCGTCGTCAGCAACAACCGTAATGGTGGTCAGTTTTGTCAATGCGGGATTGCTGTCGCTGGTCGAGTCGATTGGGGTAATCATGGGGGCCAATATTGGCACAACGGTTACGGCCTGGCTGATCTCTATATTGGGATTCAAGGTAAGCATGGCCAAAATTGCATTGCCCATCATTGGTCTCTCGCTGCCGTTGCTTTTCACCAAAGAGCCGAAGCGGAAATCAATAGGCGAGTTTATGCTGGGTTTTGCACTGCTATTTCTCGGGCTCGAATACCTGAAAAATTCAGTTCCTGATATCTCCCAAAGCCCCGAGATATTCGCCTGGATTCAACACTATTCGGAACTGGGATATATTGGTTATTTGCTGTTTGTATTGATTGGGACCATTCTCACCATAGTCATCCAGTCGTCGAGTGCCACCATGGCGCTTACTTTAGTAATGTGCGGAAACGGTTGGATTCAGTTCGATTTGGCGGCTGCCATGGTGCTGGGCGAAAATATCGGCACCACCATCACAGCCAATTTGGCGGCATTGGTGGCCAATACCAATGCACGGCGTGCGGCCCGTGCCCACCTGATATTTAATGTTTTTGGTGTTGTATGGGTGTTGGCCGTCTTCCCTTTCTTTCTGAAAGGAATTGCCTATCTGGTGGAACATTCAGGAGGAGGAGACCCTTTTCAGACCTTCGATGCTATCCCCATTGCGCTGTCGCTGTTCCATTCGATTTTCAATATATTGAATACATTGATAATGATATGGTTTGTTCGTGATATTGCGCGGGTAGTGGTCAAAATGGTACCCGAGAAAAGCAGTGATGATGGTACGTTTGCGTTACAACATATCAATTCAGGATTGATGTCAACTCCCGAAGCATCGATTTTTTTAGCCAGAAAAGAGGTGGTTCATTACGGTGAAAAGGTAATGAAGATGTTTCATCGCGCCGAGAGAATTTTTAAGGAGAAAGAGAATAAGAAGTTTGTTAAGCTCTTTGATAAACTGGTTAAAAACGAAGAATCGAGCGACCGGGTAGAGGTGGAGATTGCCAACTATTTGACCAAAGTGAGGGAGGCCAATTTGAGCGAACATGCTTCGCGAGCCGTTACAGCCATTTTTAAACAGATCGATAACATTGAAAGCATTGGCGACTCGTGCCACAATATTGGCCGGGCGGTAAAACGGGCCAAAGAGAGCGAATTACAGTTTGCACCCGAAATTGAGGCAAACATGGAAAAGATGTTCAGGCTTGTGGATGAGGCGTTGGTTATTATGATTGATAATCTATCGCTTGAAACAAAAATTGACATGAGATTGGCTCTTGAAAAGGAAGATCAGATCAACCGTTTTCGCGACAAGCTAAAAGCCGAACATCTTGAAAATATTTCGAAAGGGATTTACGATTATCCTACCGGGATTATTTACAACGATATTTTCAGCGAATGCGAGAAACTGGCAGATTTTGCCATTAATGTAACCCAGTCGCTTCATTCAGTCGACTGAGCAAAGCCGCAAAATTTAAGGGCGAGATTATTAAACTTCTTCGATAGAGACCTCTTCCTGACCGGTCATTTTGCAGTTTCCGGCAAAAATAGCTCCCGGTTCAACCGATAGTTTGGCCATTGTCAGGTTGCCATTGATGTTGGCTGTAGCTTTAAGCGACAGCAGTTCGGCCACTACAATTTCGCCATCGACACGCCCCATGATTTCGGCATTCTTGCAGCGAATGGTACCTTTCACTTTAGCATCGGGCCCAACAACAACTCTTCCTTTACAGTCGAGATCGCCATCGAGTCTGCCATCAAGTCGAATATCGCCGTTTGATTCAACATTCCCTTTGATTCTAGTGTCCTGAGCAATGGTATTCAGTGCTTTGACTTCGCTTATGATTGGTTTTGACATTTCTTGCTGATTTGAAAAGAGGTTAAAATTTGCGTCGATTAAGATAATAATTTGTTGAATACAAAATGCTTCCTTTCAGACAGGCACAAAAAAAATCCCTGCGGGGGATTTCTTTTTATTTTTTGGAAGAACAAGGGTATTGTTCTTTCGTTCCTTAAACGGCTGCTGTCTTTTCGATAGCCAGCTTGCCCCTGTAGTAACCACATTCCGGACATACAGTGTGATATTTCACCGCAGAACCGCAGTTAGAACAAGCAGCAATAGTGGCAGGTACAGCTTTGTCGTGCGTCCTGCGCTTATCTCTTCTCGTCTTGGAGTGTTTGTGCTTTGGATTTGCCATTTTTAATAATCTTTACTTTAATTACCAATAATTTTCTTCAATTCGTTCCATCTCGGGTCTTCTGCCGGCTCAATATCCTTGGCAGAAGATTTATATTCATCGAGTTTTCTGAGCATTTCCGGGTTGCACAAGCTTTTCCCGTTCTTGTCGTTCGGGTGCAAATGCCTGATTGGTAAACTCAGTACAATGAATTCATATATTAAATGAGCTACTTCCAGTTGGTGGTCGTTCGGATGAATGTAAATGATTTCGGCATCCTCCTCAATCTCTTCCTCGCTAAACTTGACCAACAGGTTGTTTTGGCTTTTAATGGGCTGCATGTAATTCTCCAAACAACGGTCACACGTCAGCTCAACTTCGCCTTTCAGCGTAAAAACCAGCCCTAAATAGGTCGAACGTTTCTCCAGTTCGATAACAATATCAACATTCCCTTTTTCTATTTCGCTCTCTTCGGAACTGGTAAAAAAGCGATCATCTGCCTTAAAATCAAACAGATGTTTGCCTTCTTTAAGCCCGGAAAACGGAATAGTGTATTGCGAAAGGTAGTTCATATCGTTCTCCTTTTTAAAGCCTTGCAAAAGTATAAAAATTTATCATACAACGTAAAAAATCCATTTTTTTTGATCTTTTACGATGCAATAATTTGGTTTAATGCTTATTCGGCATCGGCTGCAGTTACGGTTGGCTGTTCAATTTGAACAACGAGTCGACGAACTGCTCTGCAAATCGATTGTGTATCGAAACCGCATTCACGATACAATTCTTCCTGTGTGCCATGCTCAATAAACCGATCGGGTACGCCTAACCGGGTAATTTTCATTGTTACACCAAGCGATGCGTAGTACTCGGCAATGGCACTGCCCATTCCTCCGTCGATAATGCCATCTTCTATGGTTATCAATTGGGTGAACCGTTTTGGCAGTTCGTCGAGTAGCTTTGTGTCCAGTGGTTTGGCAAAGCGCATATCGTGGTGTTCAATGGAGATCCCCTCTTCATCCAATATTTTCTGGGCCTCGGTTACAAAATTTCCCGGATGGCCCAGCGAAAGGATTACCAGATCGTCTCCTTGGCTAATAGGCCTGCTTTTCCCGACAGGGATTTCTTCATACGGTTTCTCCCAGTCCATTTTCACACCGCTTCCTCTGGGATAACGAATCGAGAATGGGCCTTTATCCGGTAGCTGGGCCGTGTACATCAGGTTCCGCAACTCGGTTTCGTCCATTGGTGCCGAAACAATCAGATTGGGAATTTGACGCAGAAAGGCAATGTCGAATACGCCGTGGTGCGTTGCGCCATCGGCTCCTACCAGTCCGCCGCGATCCATACAAAGTACCACATTCAGTTTCTGGATAGCCACGTCGTGTATAATCTGATCATAAGCACGCTGCATAAACGATGAGTAGATGTTGACAAACGGAACCATCCCTTGCGAAGCCAGTCCTGCACCGAAAGTGACAGCATGTGGTTCGGCAATCCCGACATCAAATGTGCGGCCCGGAATCTTTTCCATCATAAGGTTCATCGAGCAGCCGCTGGGCATTGCAGGCGTTATTCCAACAATTTTTTCGTTTTTTTGCGCCAAATCGAGCAAGGTCTTTCCAAATACCAACTGATATTTGGGCGGAATAGGCGTATCGTTCGGGTCGGGAATAATTTCTCCCGTGTTGATATCGAATTTGCCTGGCGCGGCATGCCATTTGGTGGCATCTTTCTCGGCCGGCACAAATCCTTTTCCCTTCGTCGTTTTGATATGAAGCAGTTTTGGCCCTGAAATCTCTTTTAAGTCGCCGAGTAACCTGATGAGCCCTCCGATATCGTGACCGTCAACCGGCCCGAAATAGCGAAATCCCAACGATTCGAAAAGGTTACTTTCTTTGAGTACCAGCGACTTTACCGCATGTTGATGTTGCTGAAGAACTGTCCGGGCTTTGGGGCCTATTTTATTGAAACGGCCTAACACTTTCCAAATCTTTGATTTAATCCGGTTATAAGTCTTCGAAGTTTGCATCTGCACCAAATATCGGCTGATGCTTCCCACATTGGGATCGATTGACATATTGTTGTCATTCAGGATGACTAGAATGTCGTTATGGCTGGCACCGGCATTATTTAGTCCTTCGAAGGCCATTCCTCCGGTCATCGAACCATCGCCGATAACGGCAATCACTTTACGGTTGGGATCGCCATTCAGCTGCGAAGCTACGGAAATTCCGTATGCTGCTGATATCGATGTTGATGAGTGGCCTACGCCAAAAGCGTCATATTCGCTTTCCGATGGATTTGGGAATCCACTTATACCTTTAAAAAGCCTGTTGGTATGAAAAACATTACGTCTTCCGGTGAGTATTTTATGGCCATAGGCCTGATGGCCCACATCCCAGACTAATTTGTCGTAAGGTGTATTGTAGACATAATGTAGCGCAACAGTAAGCTCAACCACCCCAAGGCTTGCTCCAAAATGTCCTGGATTTGACGAGACTTCGCGGATAATAAAGTCTCTTAATTCCTGGCAAACCTGGGGCAAATCCTGCTCGTCCAGCCTCCTTAAATCGGAAGGGAAATCGATGGTTTCAAGCAGATTTTTCTGTGCCATAGCTGGGTTCTCTGTTCTGATTCGTGCCAAATGTTAATAGTGGGTCAAAGTTAAAGATTTATTTCAATTGTAACAGAATAGCGTACGTGGAGATAGTTTCCGGGTTACGGAAATTCAGGATTTAGGTGTCATTTGTAGAGTGTTCAAAAAGGGAACTGGCTGGGAACTCGCTGCTTAAATCGAGTCAGCGATTGATAGCCAAAATCTTTCAGCATCTTTTTTGCCTCAGTAAAGTGCCTTCCAATCTGGGTCTGATGATGGGAGTCTGAGCCAAGTGTAACCGGTACACCTGCATCGTAAAGCTCTTTCAGAAACGCTTCTCCCGGGAAAAACTCACCACACGGACGGTCAATTCCACTGGTATTCACCTCAAAAGTGACACCCGAACGGGCAAATATCCGGGCTGTTTCCCGAAAAAGCACTATGGGCGGGTGCTGGGGCCAGATTCTAAACTTTTTAATCAAATCGGGATGGGCCATAATATTGAACAGTCCTGACTGTGCCGCCTGTTGCAACTCCTTGAAGTACCACTCGTAAAGAAAATCAATATCGTAAAGGTCGTATCCGTCGGGCGACGAATCATAATTCCATTCTCCGAGGAAATGGACTGAACCTGTAACATAATCGAAAGGGTATTGACGAAGAATTTCTGCTAATTCGAACTCGCTATCCGAAAAGTAGTCAACTTCGATACCGCTTAAAATATCGATTTTTTCACCGTAAAGCTGGCGAACCTCTTCAATCTTATCGAACAGTGCCTGAATTCCATTGCTGCCAACAGCCCAGTTGCAGGGCTGTTTGATGCAAAAATGGTCGGAGAACCCGATCTCGCCAAAGCCTTTGTTTATAGCCGACTCGACCATCTCGCGATGGCTGTTGTTGCCATCGGAGCTGGTGGTGTGCATATGATAATCGAATGTGGTGGGTTTCATCGGCTGTGATGCTTATTTTTCGACCCAGGCTGAACGGATTTTGCTGACTGTTAAATCTTTTACAAGCAACTCGCCTCCCTGGGTGAAAAGTACAAGGTCATCATTTCCCGCTTCGGGTTGAAAATAGGTCGACAATACATTTTCACCTCCATTGCAAAAGATTTCGATGGTGGAACGGTCGATCAGGATCTCCATCTCGATTTTGCCGTCAATGGGCTCAATGTTCATCTTTAACCCATTGGCATAAAGCATTTTCTTCGATGTTTCGTAGCGTACTTCGGTTCCTGCTGCATCTTTGCCACTTCGGATAAGGAAACCAAAATTGTCGGAACTTTTAATTTCAAAAATGGCTTTTATATGAAAAGCATCCCCTTTCAATGCCCCTAAAAGATTGTTCTTTAGCCCGGGAATATAGTTTTTGTCTGAACGTTTGATGCTCTGGTCGTAAAGCGTGGCAATGGTCCCGACCGGATTGCGAAGCAGTACCGGCCCGTTGGCTGTCGAACGTAACGTGAGTTCAGTCGGAAAATTCATCTGTCCGTTGTAAGGCATGTCGGGATAATCACCGCCTTTCATCCAGGCAATCTGAACCACTTTCCCTTCAGGATGGTTTGACCATGTTTGTGCAGCGTAAAAATTGGCCCCATTGTCCATCTTTTTCATAGGGGTTTCGGGGGAAAATGTTTTGCCATCGAAACTTCCAACATAATAGCTGCCATCGGCACCCTGAAGCACCCATTTTTTTTCTGATTTATTATCATTCAGCGGAAGCTCGAACAGATCGGGACATTCGTAAAACCCTTCCACGTGGCTTTGATATTCCCAGTCGGTAAGGTTCGACGAGTTGTAAATGGAGATGCCCTGCTTGGCCTCGTCGTTGCCGGGACGGCGATAGAGTACCATCACCCATTTTCCTGAAGGTTGGTGAAAGAATACTTTCGGGTCGCGGGCATCGTCGTTGGCAAACGGGAGGATGGGATTTTTATCGTATTTCACCCAGGTGCGACCTTTATCGTTGCTGTAAGCCATTCGTTGGCCGCAATCCTGACTGGTGTAAAAAATAATCAGTGTTTTGTTTTCGCCTTTCCGGAAGCCGGTAACATTATTTTCGTCAACAATGGCGCATCCCGAGAAAGCGGTGCACCGGCTTTTGTCGGTCGAGCTTTCGTCAGGGGTGATGGCAATCGGAAGATGCTCCCACCGCACCAGATCTTTGCTGACGGCGTGGCCCCAGTGCATGTAACCCCACTCTTTCCCAAACGGATTGTATTGATAGAAAAGGTGGTATTCGCCATCGTAAAAAACCAGGCCATTGGGGTCGTTCATCCAGTTCTTTTCCGGAGAGAAGTGAAACTGAGGTCTGTACTTTTCGTTGTAATAGTTTTTGTCCGGTTTTGCAGCCGTGAGCAGTAAAAGCGCGGGAATCAGGAATAGTAGATGTCTCATTTTGAACATGCTTAAAATCTGAAAATGCGATTGGCGGTTGATGTCAAATATACTCTTCGTTGGCCTACCTGCCAACAGTTAGGGCAAAAAGAGTTTTAATATTTTTAACAAATAGACGAGATGACTGGCTTTGGGGTTGATTGCGGGGTATAGAAATTTGCAAAAAAAGAACGCTTTGCCAAAGCTGCTGATTATCCTACCTTTGTCGGGGAAAATAAATGATGCCCGGAAACCGGATTTACCAAAAACCGGGCACAGATATAACAACAAATTGAAAATGAATAGAAACGATATAGAAATAATGGCACCGGTTGGCTCGTACGAGTCGTTGATGGCAGCCATTAATGCCGGTGCCGGCTCTATCTATTTTGGGGTCGAACACCTGAATATGCGCGCGCGTTCCGCCAGCAACTTCTCGCTCGACGATATGAAAGAGATAGCGTTGCGTAGCCGCGAGGCCGGAGTGAAAAGCTACCTTACCGTAAACACTGAAGTGTTTGATGAAGAGTTCGATACGCTCGAAAATATTGTGAAAGCGGCCAAAGAGGCCGGGGTCAGTGCCGTTATTGCCGCCGATATGGCTGTTATCCAGATGTGCCGCACCCATGGGGTCGAAGTGCATATTTCCACACAGGTGAACATTACCAACTATCAGGCGGTAAAGTTTTATGCCCAGTTTGCCGATGTGATGGTCCTGGCCCGCGAGATGAATATCGACAAAGTGAAGGAGATTTCACGCCGGATAGCTGAAGAGGATTTGCGCGGGCCTTCGGGCAACCTTGTCCGTCTCGAAATGTTTGTCCACGGTGCACTATGTATGGCCGTTTCGGGAAAATGTTATATGTCGCTTCACGAGATGAATGCTTCGGCCAACCGTGGTTCGTGTATGCAAACCTGTCGCCGGGCCTATGTGGTAACCGACAAGGAGACTGGAGCCGAACTCGAAATAGACAACGAATACATTATGTCGCCAAAGGATTTGAAAACCATTCATTTCCTGAATAAGTTGCTCGATGCCGGAATCAGCGTGCTGAAAATCGAAGGCCGTGCGCGCAGTGCCGAATATGTTTCAACCGTGGTGAAATGTTACCACGAAGCTGTTGAGGCCTATTTCGATAACAATTTTACCGATGAAAAAATAGCAGGTTGGGATAAAAGCCTTGCTACAGTTTTCAATCGGGGTTTCTGGGACGGTTATTACATGGGGCAACGCCTGGGCGAATGGAGCAATAACTACGGTAATCTGGCCACCAAGCGAAAGATTTATCTGGGCAAAGTGACCAACTATTTTGCAAATATCGGGGTAGCCGAAATCAAACTCGAAACAGGTTCGATAAAGCCCGGCGAAGAAATTTTAATTACCGGAACAACGACTGGCGTAGTCGAGTTGGTTGTTCCTGAGGTCAGGGTTGAGCTCAAACCTGTTGATGAAGCACCAAAAGGGTGTTTTTGCTCCATTTCTATCGATCAGAAAATCAGACGGTCAGACAAAGTTTACCGAATTGTCGAAGCGGCTTCAGTCCGTCCGTAAGAAATATTTACTCAAGGGGTTGACTTGTAGCATTAATTATCATTAATTTAAGATAGTTTTTGAAGCGTTTTGTTATTTTTAGCTGCGTCAAAAACGTCTAATCAGGCTTTTGCGAATGTCTACGAAAAAAATTGTTATTATCATTGCCGCTGTGCTGATGGCTGGGGTTGCCATAGGCTGGTTTATCTTTGCACAGGAATCGAAATATTTTGGCACCTCCTCGCTGAGGGCGGTTCCGGTCGATACTCCTTTTTTTGTCCGTATCCAGAAAATTGGCGATTACGCCTCTCAGTCTGCAACCAACTCTTTCTGGAAAGAACTTTCAGTATTCGAAGCCGTAGGCGAAAGCCATCGCGGACTTCAGCGTCTCGATTCGCTGGTGAACGGAAACCCCAAAGCGAAACAGGGGTTTGCCCAAAAGAGCCTGATCGTAGTGCCGTCAAACTCCGGAAACCTCTATTTGATTGAGTTGGCAAGCCTGTCGGAGAAAAGGGCTTTGGCCGAATTCATTTCCCAATATTTTGGACAATGGAACGACAAGCCCCGCAAAACAGAAATCGCAGGGGCTACCGTACTCGAATATCGTGCCCGTTCGGGAAATCCTTTTTTTATTTCTTTTTTCATGGGAATTTGTCTGGCGGCAACCAATTCGAAATTGATTGAAAAGGCGATATTACAGATGAACCAGCCATCGGTTATCGATGATCCCCATTTCAGGAAGGTGAACAAGACAACGGCCCAAAATATCGATGTCAACCTCTTTTTCAATCACAAATACCTGCCGGGATTGATATCGCCGGCGCTTTCCGACACGATGAACCAGTTTTATCAGAAAAGTGGGTACGCTGTCTGGTCGGAAGTTGATTTGACACAAAAAGACAACCTTCTTATGCTGAACGGTTTCAGTTTTTCTGACGAGACCTTCAACAGCTACCTCGACCTGTTTCTATATCAGAAAACCCGTGAATTTACACTGAAAGAATACCTTCCGGCATCGACATCTTTCTTCCTTACACTAAACCTTGATAATCCAGTCAATTATTTCAAAGATTATCAATCCTATTTGTCGAATTGTGGAGAACTGGAGGCCTGGAAATCTGGCATCGATGAGGCGGTAGCCACTTCAGGTGTCGACCTGGTGAAGTTTGTCACCGATCACCTTGAAGGCGAAGTGGGTGTGGTTTATACCCGGTACGATTCTTTGCAACCGGATGAAAACCGTTTGCTGGTGATGAAACTGAACAGCGGGAGCAATGCCGGTGCCATATTGATGAATGCGGCCAAACTCTCAGCTTCGAAAACGGGGGCGAAAGATGGCACACGCAAATTTCAGGTCGATCAGGAAACAACATACGATATTGCCAACTGGCCGGTAGCCGATTTTGGCGGGAAAGTATTTGGGCGATTATTCAATGGTGCACGTACCTCGTGGTTCACCATCTACGACAATTGCCTGATAATGGGCGCTTCATACGAAACAGTTGAGCGTTATCTGCGCGCATTGGTGGTGGGCGAAACGCTGGGGAACGACCGTTATTTTAAGGATTTCGAAACCGGCATGTCGCAGTGGTCCAGTTTTACCGTTTGGTTTCAACCAGCTTACGCGGCAGCCTTTCTGAGCAACGTTTTTTCCGATATGGTCAACCAGAGCCTGGATAAACAACTTGGCGCTATCTCCAATATCGAGGCATTCGGATGGCAGTTTGGAGCCGAAAATAAAATGATTTACAACACGATAAAGCTAAAATACAATGCCGACCCGAAAGCAAGGAGCAACGCAGCATGGCGTAGTTTTATCGGTTCTGCCATTATCAGCCAGCCGCAGTTTGTGACAAATCCTTTCGACAAGGGCGAAAAGGCTGTGATTTTTCAGGATAGCGAACATCACCTGATAATGGTCAATAAAGTGGGCCGTCAAATCTGGAAAGTAAGGCTTCCTTCGGCTATAGTGGGAGAGGTTAAAACCATCGATTTTCTGAAAGATGGCAAGGTGCAGTTACTTTTCAATACGCGCGAAAGTATCTATCTGCTCGATCAAAAGGGAAACAACCTCCCCAATTTCCCTATTATGCTGCGATCGGCAGCGACCAACAGTGTTTCTGTTTTCGATTACGACAATCGTCGCGATTACCGTTTTTGCATTGCCGGTGAGGATCATAAAATCTATCTCTACGACAAAAAAGGGAATATGGTCGATGGCTGGGAGCCCATGAAAAGCGAACACGATGTCGTTCAGTCTGTGCATCATTTGCGCGTTGGCCCTAAAGATTATATCGTCTTTTTCGATAAATCCAGAATTTACATTCTCGATCGTAAAGGAAAAGATCGTGTTACGTTCGATCAATCAATCGCCTTGTCGTCAAACGATTTTGTTTTTGAAAAAGTGGGAAAGAACGGCATCAGGCTTATCAAAACCGATCGTGAAGGCAATATTCATTTTTACAATTTTGATGGCAAAGAGGAGAGCCTTTCTGTGGGGAAATTCACACCGGAGCATCATTTTGAAGCCGCTGACTTGAATGGGGACAAAAAGGTTGATTATATTTTCCTTGACGAAAATACGCTCTCGGCCTTCGATAGCAGCGGAGCCGTTCTGTTTACGCAAACCTTCGAACAAAAGGCTGATCCCAACATTTACCTTTTGCCCTGGGAGGGCATAAGCAAGGTGGGTGTTGTCATTCCTGAGTCGACGAGCGTGTTGATTTACAATAGCGATGGTACTTTATTGATGGAGCCGCCGCTTTATGGCCATTCGCCTTTCGCAGCCGGATTTTTTACCCGTGGCGAAAGTGTGCTGAACCTGTTGGTCGGCTCGTCCGACGGTTATCTGAACAATTACCAGTTGAAACAACCGTTGGCCCAAAAGTAGGGCGGCTTACCAGTTTGGCGGTATAGTGTTTGGCTAAAGAAAAACGGGATTCATTTTTGACAATTTTTTTAACCTCAATATGAAAAAATTCTTGCGCGGGAGTTTGATTTTAATTGCAATGGCTGTCGCTTTCCAGTCGTGCAACCTCGACGATTTTGAATTGGATCGTTTAACCGATCCTACAGGTTTAAAGCCTTTGGTTTTTGCCCCGTTGGCTTACGGGACTTATCCCGTTTCCGATTTCATTACCCTGTCGGGCGTACCCACCAATCCGGTACCGGCAAGTGTTGTGCTGAACCCGATAGTTTACGATGTTCAATCGGTCAGGTTTTATCATGCAGCAGTCGATTCGGTTGATTTGATCATCACTTTTACCAACCAGATGCCGGTTGAGGTAACTTACAATATGGCATCTACTTACATGGGGATACAACTGGGGAAGATATACAGTTCGGGTGTTATCGGTGCCGGTGAGACTAACGTTACTACTTTTAAGCTGGGGGCGGCCGATATTCAAAATATCGATGATTCCGACCAGCTTCTCTTTTCGGCATTGCTTACGGTTCCGGCTGGGGCAACCGTAACAGAAGCAAATTTATTGAGTTCCGATTTTAAAGTTCAAATCTCGGTGAAAGGCCCGGTCGATTTGATGAAAATTGATAACTAATCATCTATGAAAAAACATTTTATCGCAGGCTTTATTCTTATTTTTGCCATTAACCTGTCTTGGATTACACCGCTATACAGCCAGCCCAATACACTCTATTTCATGAAGGGCATTCCTCAAACCAAAGATTTAAACCCGGCCCGTCCCGGAATCAAGAGCGGCTGGTATCTGGCGCTGCCCATCTTTTCAAAACTCGATTTGTCGGCCAATACCAATAACTGGAGCTATAACGATATTATTCATCAGGGTGCAGGGAGCCAATCTGATAGCCTTGTTTGGGACTTCCCGAAATTCATCTCGGCCATCGGCAACAAAAACTTTGTCTTTGAATCGGCTGCACTTACAGTGCTCGAAGGGGGTTTCAAAAAAGACAAAAACTTCTTTTCGCTTTCGCTGACCGAAAAGGAGTTTGCAGAAACCTATTTCGACCAAAACCTTGTCGACTTAATTTATTACGGCAATGCCCAGTATGTTGGACAAACTTATACCTCGGGGTATATGGGAGTTGGGGCACAGCATTATCGCGAGGTTGCCTTTACTTATGCCCGCGATGTGAGCGATGCTTTAACTGTCGGGGCTACTGCGAAACTCCTTTTTGGGATGTCGGCCATAAAAACCAACGGGATGAACTTGCAAGCCAGTTCCCCGGCCAACGGCGAATACCTCGATGTTACGGCCACCGGACGGGTCGATGTGTCGGCTCCGCTCGAATATACGTTTTACAACGATCCTGCCGACCCGACCAACTCTTCGAACGGTTATCTCGAAAGTGTCAACTCTGTTTTCGATGCCAACAACTATTTTACCAATTTCAGCAATATGGGCTTTGCCATCGATTTGGGCTTTGCCTATCAGGTGAACGATAATTTTCAGTTATCGGTAAGCATGATCGATCTGGGAACCATTGGCTGGAAGACCAATACCCAAAGTTTTATCGAACAGGGGCAATTTCGCTATTCAGGTGTCGAACTGGCCAATCCGATCAATTCATTGCCCACCTCTGTCTCTGTCAGCGACTCCATCGATACCCTGGTCGATAAACTGAAGAGCACTTTCCGTCCCGACACCACCACCAACGGTTTCTCAACCGGGTTGCCAACCAAGTTTTATGTCGGCGGCGACTATCTGATCAACGATATATTCAGTGTCTCGGGGTTGGCCCGCGTTCGCATCTACAACAATATGGTCCATTCAGCTTTAACCCTTTCGGGAAATGCATTGCTGTGGGATCGCCTGACCCTCTCGGCCAGCTATTCGGTGATGGAATCGACCTACGATAACATTGGTTTGGGCATCGGTTACCGTGGAGGCCCGTTTCAAATCTATGCGGCGGCCGACAATCTGATATCGCCATTCTATCCGTCGAAAGCTCGGAATATGAACCTCAGAGTGGGGATCAACCTTATTTTTGGCGAGAGCGATGACGATGAAGGAAATGGGAAAAAAGGCAGGTCGGGTCGTCGTTCAGGTGGAATCGATCGTTGTCCGTAATCATTAGGCTCGAAAATAATTGCTACTTTTGGGGCTTGTCTATCAAACTGATGTTATGCTACTCTTTATTTTACTGACGATTGTCTCATTTCTCAGGGTACTCTTTATCATTATCCTGGTGTGGTATGCTTTTAAAGTTGCCATGCGGTTTCTGGCACCAAGGGTGGTCGAGAAGGCAGCCGAGAAGATTGTGAGGGATATGCAGCAACAACAGCAAAACCAAACCCGCCGTCAGGGCGATGTGACGGTTGAGCGCCCCGATATGAAACAGAAACAATACAAACGGGAACAGGGCGAATATGTCGATTTCGAAGAGGTTGATTGACCCGGTAGGTTGAACACAATTTTAGCCCCTGTTAACCGAAAGATTTCCAATATTAAAACTATTTTTGTCGCGCTAAAAATTATAGAAATGGCCCAGGAAGATATTTTCAAAAAACTGATAGCCCACTGCAAAGAGTATGGCTATGTTTTCCCTTCAAGTGAAATTTACGACGGTTTGGGTGCCGTTTACGACTACGGTCAGTACGGTGTTGAACTGAAAAATAACATCAAAAAATATTGGTGGGATTCAATGGTACTGCTCAATGAAAATGTTGTCGGGATTGACTCGGCCATTTTTATGCACCCCACCATTTGGAAAGCCTCGGGCCACGTCGATGCATTCAACGATCCGTTAATCGACAATAAAGATTCGAAGAAACGCTATCGTGCCGATGTGCTGATTGAAGAAGAGTTAGCCAAAATCGAAGGCAAGATGGACAAAGAGGTGGAGAAAGCAGCCAAACGTTTTGGCGATGCGTTCGACGAAGCCAAGTTCCGCGAAACCAATGGCCGTGTACTCGAATACCAGCAGAAATGGGACGAGTTGCACAATCGTTTTGCCAAGGCAATGAACGATAGTGATCTGGCGGAATTGAAAAAAATTATCGAAGACAACGAGATTGTCTGCCCCATATCCGGGACCCGCAACTGGACCGACGTTCGTCAGTTCAACCTGATGTTTGCCACCGAGATGGGCTCTACTGCCGACGGAGCATTGAAAGTGTACCTTCGCCCCGAAACGGCGCAGGGTATCTTTGTCAATTACCTGAACGTGCAAAAAACCGGCCGGATGAAAATACCGTTCGGCATCGCACAGATTGGAAAAGCTTTCCGTAACGAAATTGTGGCCCGTCAGTTTATCTTCCGTATGCGCGAATTCGAGCAGATGGAGATGCAGTTCTTCGTACGTCCCGGCTCGGAACTCGACTGGTTCGAAAAATGGAAGGAGACCCGAATCAACTGGCACCGGGCCTTGGGATTTGGTAACGAAAACTATCGTTTCCACGTGCACGAAAAACTGGCCCACTATGCCAACGCGGCTGTCGATATCGAATACAAATTCCCGTTTGGCTTCAAGGAGGTGGAAGGTATCCATTCGCGTACCGATTTCGACTTGTCGCAACACCAGCAATTTTCGGGGAAGAAAATACAGTATTTCGACCCCGAACTAAATGAATCGTATGTCCCTTATGTAGTAGAGACATCGATTGGGGTCGACCGTATGTTCCTTCAGGTGGTTTCGGCCGCCTATCACGAAGAGGTGGTCGAAGGGGCCGATGGCAAAACCGATACCCGCGTGGTGCTGAAATTGCCGGCAGTGCTTGCCCCTGTAAAATTGGCCGTGATGCCATTGGTGAAAAAAGATGGCCTGCCCGAGAAAGCCCGCGAAATTATCGACGAACTGAAGTTCGAGTTCAACTGTCAGTACGACGAAAAAGATTCTATCGGTAAACGTTACCGTCGCCAGGATGCTATCGGGACCCCGTTCTGCATCACGGTCGATCATCAGACAGCCGAAGACAATACGGTTACCATTCGCTACCGCGACACCATGTTGCAGGAGCGTGTCAATATTGCCCAATTGCGCGACATTATCGCCAAACAGGTGAGCTACAAAACATTATTTGAGAAATTGAAATAAACGATTATTCCCGCGATAATCCTCAAGGCTGTCTTTTCAGGCAGCCTTTTTTATGGTTCAAGTTAGCAGATCCAATCCCTTTCCACCCTTTTCTTTCTTCGACGGATCGGGTTTCAGAAAGGGGAGTACATTCGGGGCAAACTGCTCGATGGGTTTATAGAGCTTCGATTCCCGTTTCATCTGCTGCGGGACAATGTGGACCCGGTTATCTTCGAAACGGGCGATAATCAGCATCAGGACACTGAGGATAAATGCCCCTTTCAATGCCCCAAACACGGCTCCGGCCAGCCGGCTGAAAATACCCAGTGCGATGGCTTTTACAAACTTTTCGATGATATTGGCAGCCAGGTGGACCACCACTACCACGACAACAAAAACCAAGATAAAGGCAACCAGCCTGATGGTTTCGGGGCTCCAGCCTATCCGGCCCGAAAGCCATTCGCGGATAACCCACGAAAATTCGATAGCCCCCCAAATCCCCAGAATCAGGGCAACCACCGAAGCCAGTTCAACAAAAAAACCTTTGATAAATCCGTGGATAGCAGCTGCAATAAGTAAACAGGCCAAAACAATGTCGATAATATTCATCTGAAAGAATGGTTAATTGGGTCTGCAAATCTATTGGTTTTCGGTCAACCATCTTGATGCCGGAGCATGATTGGTCGCGAAAAGTGATTAAATTTGTACGGAATAAAGTTATCCAATTATTGAAACCGGGGATGGGGCTGTGCTAAAAAATATTATTTTGCGGCGTTCAATTCTCAAACTGAAATCTGATTAAACGAAAATGGCTATACTTAGCTCCATTGTCAATTGGGTTAATTACAAACGAATCTACCAGATCGATCTCTACCGGGAGCATGCCCGCGAGATTCAGGAGGAAGTATTGTTCGACCTTCTGCACACGGCCGAGAAAACCGAGTGGGGCAAAAAGTATGGTTACGAGGGAATTGACCGGTGGGCCGAGTACAGCCAGCAGGTTCCGGTAAGCAGTTACGAACAGTTCGAACCCTATATCAGCAACATGATTGCCGGAGCAAAAGATGTGCTCTGGCCGGGGCAAATCAAATGGTTTGCCAAATCGTCGGGCACGACCAATGCCAAAAGCAAGTTTATCCCGGTCTCGAAAGAGGCTTTGGAAGATTGTCATTTTCGTGGAGGGAAAGATGTGCTGGCCATTTACCACCGCAACTATCCCGATACCCGCCTGCTGCTGGGCAAAAGCCTCACCCTTGGCGGAAGCCACCGCATCAACAACCTGAACAACAATTCATACTATGGCGATTTATCAGCCATTATGATTGAAAACCTTCCCTTCTGGACCGATTTCCACCGTACCCCCCCCACCGAGATTGCACTGATTGAAGAGTTCGAGAAGAAGATCGACGAGATTGCCAAAACATCGGCACAGGAGAATGTCACCTCGTTTGCGGGCGTCCCGTCGTGGTACCTCGTGTTGCTGAACTATGTGCTCGACTATACCGGCAAATCGAACATACTGGAGGTGTGGCCAAACCTCGAGGTGTTTATTCACGGAGGCATCAATTTCGAGCCTTACCGCGAACAATACAAGAAGATAATCCCTTCCGAAAAAATGCGTTACATGGAGACTTACAACGCATCCGAAGGTTTTTTTGCCATTCAGGACGACCCCTCGACACCCGATATGTTGCTGATGCTCGATTACGGGGTTTTCTATGAATTTATCCCGGTTGCCGAACTGGAGAGCGACCACCCCCGCGCATTGCCCCTCTGGGAGGTTGAAACGGGAGTCAATTATGCTATCGTTATTTCGACCAACGGCGGGCTTTGGCGCTACATGATTGGCGATACGGTAACCTTTACCTCGCGAAACCCATACAAGATAAGAATTACCGGCCGGACCCGCCATTTTATCAATGCCTTTGGCGAAGAGGTGATTATCGACAATGCCGAAAAGGCATTGGCCGAAGCCTGCTCGTCGACTGGGGCGATCGTCCGCGAATATACTGCCGGCCCGATATTTATGGGCGACAACCAGAAGAAAGGGGCCCACCAGTGGCTTGTCGAATTTGAAACAGCACCCGGCAGCCTCGAAAAATTCACCCAAATTCTCGATCAGAAATTGCAGGAAGTCAACTCCGACTATGAGGCCAAACGATATAAAAGTGTAACTTTGGAACTGCCGCACGTGCTGGCCGTTGCCGATGGCACATTTCTGCAGTGGATGCGCGAACGCGGTAAGGTAGGCGGTCAGAATAAGGTGCCGCGATTGGCCAATAACCGCGAATACCTCGACGGGCTGCTGGCCATCCATCAACAGTTGTCGCGTTAAAGCGAACAGTTTATACTTCCTAATCAATAGAATTGCGATGAGAGAATTGAAGAAAGATCACAATATGCATATTGCCATCGCCGGAAACATCGGCGCCGGTAAAACCACATTGACCACCCTGCTGGCTAAACATTACGGTTGGGAGGCCCACTACGAAGATGTGGATACCAATCCTTATCTGAATGATTTTTACCACGATATGCAACGATGGTCGTTCAATTTGCAGGTTTACTTCCTGAATACCCGCTTCAGCCAGATTATTGATTTTCGCCATTCGGGCCGTACCGTCATTCAAGACCGTACCATTTACGAGGATGCAGAAATCTTCGCCCCCAACCTGCACGAGATGGGACTGATGAGTACCCGCGACTTTGCCAACTACCATTCGCTCTTCTCGTTGATGGGGAAATTAATTCAAGCCCCCGACCTGATTATCTATCTGCGTGCCTCTATCCCAACTTTGGTGCGGCAAATTCAGCGGCGTGGCCGCGATTACGAAAATACCATCCGGCTCGATTACCTGAACCAGCTCAACCAGCGTTACGAAGCCTGGATTTCACGTTACAATCTTGGTAAGGTGTTGATAATTAATGTTGATGACATCAATTTTGCCGATAATGCCGAAGATTTGAGCAAGGTGATTGATAAAATCGATGCCCAGCTGCACGGACTTTTTTAGTCCATCTACCAATTGTTGTGAGCCAAATGGTTGCGGCTGTTTGGGCCCCGGCCGCTTAAATGGCTACCGGCTGTAGCGCGTTTATTCCATCCATCTGCGTCAGCTTCAATACAAAATCGAAACGGTTCAGATGAAGGCAAAGTTCAAAATCGCTGGCTGGCGACCACTCCGCGTTGGCCGGATCGAGCAATCGGGCACCATCGCCGCTGCGTAAAGCAAGTTTCATCGCTTCAAAATCGACCTCTTTCTCTTCCAATCGGGCTGCAACATATTGGGCCAGAAAGGTATCTTCCTGCGTGGGCGTATGCCCTTCGTAACCCATGCAAAGCAGGCTCACCACCTCAGGGGCTTCTCTGCGGATATAGGCCACAATGGAATCGGCATTGACAAAACTACCGGTGATGATTTGCGAAGCCCCGGTGGCATTGTATATTCCGCGGGTACCCGAACTGGTGGTCATAATCAGCGACTTTCCCTTCAGGTCGAGCGGGGCAATGTGGGTAGGCGAATTGCCGAAATCGAAGCCCGGGACCTTTTTTTCATGTCGTTCGCCCAGCAACAAGGCGTTGGGGAGTTGTTGTTTCAACGCCACGGCATCTTCCACTTTCTCTACCGGATAAATCACTTCGATACCGGCGTTGAACAGGTAACAGGCAGTCGAGAAGGCCCTGAAAACATCGATAACCACGGTCAGCCCTTCGGCGGCACTGGCCTCGGCAGTGCCTTGTAATATTTTGATAATCATTGAGTATTTCTTTTTGACAGGCTTCCCTGCCGGGAATTACGGGTATTGTAGCCTATTTTTGCGCTAAAATTAGCCAAAAACGGCTATCTTTCTGTCTCAATCTTCACGATGCCCTGAAGAGATGGTTGAACCTCAAGTTTGAATTGATGATGGAGCTTAATAAGATGATACTTATCCGTTACCCGATTCTGGAAAATATTGCCGGGGTGGAAGCCTTTACCACTACCCGGATGGGTGGGAGCAGCGAAGGAAATTATTCCAGTCTGAATATGGGCTTTCATTCGGGCGATAATCCTGAGCGGGTACGCGCCAACCGTGAAAGAGTCGGCAAACAGTTGTCGGTTGAGGCTGATAAGATGATTTTCCCCAAACAGACCCATTCGGCCCATGTGAAAATGATTGACGAAGCTTTCTTTGCACTTTCGCCTGTTGATAAAACGTTATTCTTGGCCGATACTGATGCGTTGGTTACGCAACTGCCCCATGTTTGTATTGCGGTGAAAACGGCCGATTGTGTGCCTGTTTTGCTGTTCGATCCGGTCCATGCTGTGGCAGCAGCCATACATGCCGGTTGGCGGGGTACCCTGCAGCAGATTGTCAGGCTGACGGTCGAAACGATGCAGCAGCAACTGGGTTGCCGTCCCGAAAATATGGTAGCAGCCATTGGCCCGGCCATCAGTGCTGAAGTTTACGAAGTGGGCGAGGAGGTATGGTGCAACTTCGATCCCCGTTTCCTGCGGGAAAACAGACAACCCGGCAAACGGCTGCTCGACCTTCGCGAAGCCAACCGGGCACAGTTGCTCGAGGCCGGTGTGCCAGCTCAAAATATCGGGCTGCATGCAGAATATTGTTCCTACAAACAGCCCGAAATGTTTTATTCGGCCCGCCGCGATGGGGCCAAAACCGGCCGGATGGCCAGTGGTATCGTTATCCGGAAATAAATTTATCCGACCAGAAACTCGTAAGGGACATCCTTTAGCCGGGCAATATCGGCTACCCGGTTGCGAACATCGAAGCCTGAAATACATTGCACGGTGCAGCTGTCGCACGAATGGCAAACATTCTCGCCTATACCGGCCAGTTCAAGCGTATGTTTGGCCTGCGCCGTGTTTTGATAACCGTAGGCATACATGTAGCTACGCATCAGGGTCGGAATATCGAGATTCTGTCGACATTGTGCCACGCAGCGATGGCACTGGCGGCAGTAAAGCCCCGGTTCGCCCGGTGTTTCGGTACAAGCCAGTTCCTGCAACTCCTCTGGTGTCATTTTCAAATGGTTAATCATGGCCAGATTTTTCTGCAACTGTTCTATCGACGACATCCCCGAAACAATCGATGAGATATTTTGATTCTGCAACACCCATTTCAACGCAGCATCGCTGTTAAGCGGGGTGGTGCGGCTCTTGTCGCGGAAAACACCTGCCGTGCTCTTCATGGCAATAATGCCCATACCCGCCTTGGCGGCATAAGCCACCGCATCGTCCATTGCCTCCTTGTTCTCGTTCTTGAAATTATAAGCCGGCATGGCAATATCGTATACTCCGGTATCGGCGGCTGCACGAAGGGCTTCATCGCAAAAACTGTGGGTGGCAATGCCCACAAAGCGGGCTTTCCCTTGTTGTTTTAGCTGCTGCATCGCATTCAGCAGGGGTTCAAAAAAGACCGATTCGCGCTTCCCGACATAAGGGAGCAGTACAATATCGATATAATCGAGGCCAAACCGTTTCAGGCTCTCTTCGGCCTTTTTCAGATAGGCTGCGGTCGAGGTGTCTTTGGCAAAAGTACCCTCCTTATGGTCGAAGCCATCGGGCGGAACGGCTGTGCCGACGATAAATGAATCGCGCGGGAAATCTTTCAACGCCTCGCCAACCAGCCGTTCGTTGTTGCCTTCGCCATAATAGGTGGCCGAGAAAAATAGTTTTACCCCCGAACGGTAAGCAGCCTGTACAAAGGCTGTATTGGTAGCGTTACCTGCACCCATGCTGATGAGGGGGGTATCGATTCCGGTTTTCCCAAGTTGACGGGTAGGCAGCGGGGCAGCCATCGGTGGTGCCGATGCTGAAGGAAGGGTAGCCCCGATAGCGGTCGGCGCCAGTGCGGCACACGAAACGCCCAACAGGCTTTTCTTCAGAAACTCACGACGTGGTTTGTTTTCCATGGTTCAGTTGTTTTTAAGGATTGTATGAGAAGAAAGCTATTGAAGAATCGTATCAAATTTACAAAATATTTGATTGCTATGCGATGAAAAACAAACGATTAAATCATGTTGTCGTTGTTGTTGGATCATTGGGGCAATGTGCCTGCAAATCGCTGCGGACGTGAATTATCCAAAGAATAAACAGGTGATATTCAATAAAAGAGCTAATTTTGCCGCGCGTTATTCCTATTTGTGATGAAGAATATTTTTTTGCCGATTTTTTCACTGTTGCTGATTTTCAGTCATCCGTCAATGGGTGTGGCCCAGTTGCCTTCTTACCGGGCGATTGCCGAAGAACTGAAAGTGCTGCAGAAACAACTCGTTCCCGATGCTCGGGTGGCGATTCTCGATATTGTACTGAAGGATACGCTTCAACCCGCTGCCGTACTCTCGGGGGAGAGCGATCAGCCCGATGCCATCGCTAAAATTAGCAACTGGCTTACCGAAAAGGGAATTGTGTTTACCGACTCCGTCAGGCTGTTGCCGGCCGCTCATTTGGGCGATAAAGGGTGGGCACTGGCCACCCTTTCGGTCTCGAACCTGCGGGCACAGCCCGGCGATGCCTCCGAACTGGTCTCGCAGGCGTTGATGGGAACCCCCATGAGGGTGCTCGATTCGCGCAAAGGGTGGGTAAGGGTGCAAACCCCCGATGCCTACATTGGCTGGATGGATGATGCAGGCCTGCAACGGCTCACGGCCGATGAACTGGACCGATGGAAAGGGGCTAACCGCTATTTTTATCACGAAATATCGGGGTTTGTTTACGATGCCCCCGGACGCAATGGCGACGTGGTTTCCGATATAGTACTGGGCGACCTCTTTGAGGTGACAGCTGAAGCGGGATCATTCCTGCAAATCAAGACCCCTGACGGGCGCAGCGGCTATCTGCCCAAAAGCGCCTGCCTCTCGTGGAACCGCTGGAGCCAACAGCAACCCGACGGGCAAACAATGGTCCGGACGGCACGCCAAATGATGGGTACACCCTATCTGTGGGGGGGCTGTTCAGCTAAAGCGGCCGATTGTTCGGGCTTTGTCAAACTGCTTTACTATACTCAGGGAATTATTCTGGCCCGCGATGCCTCGCAGCAGGCACAATATGGCAAGGTTATCGACGATACCCAAATCAGTCTTTTTCAAACCGGCGACTTGCTTTTCTTCGGTAAGTCGGCCCAACGGGTTACCCATGTAGGTTTCTATTTGACGGATGGCTATTTTATTCACTCCTCCGGGAAAGTCCATATCAGCAGTATTGTCCCTGCCGATCCAAAATATGTTCCCGAACGTAACCGGGTGGCCGTACGCCGCGTTGTCGGTGCCGTCGGTCAGAAAGGGATCACCAGGGTAGCCGACCATCCGTGGTATTCTGCCAACCCCTGAATGACCAATAAACGCTCCTTAATTACGATTGAATCATGCACACGGTTAACGTCAAAATATATTTTCGCCGCTTACGGCAAACAGCAATAGGTTCCTTGCTTTTCGTTGCCTTACTCTCCTGCGGGAACCACTCCGCCGGAAATAAAGGGGCCGAACTGCTGAAAAAAATTGATGCGGTGATTGAGGGCAAAACTCCTGACGCTTATACCCCGGTCAATGCGCTGTTGCTGATACCTAAAAATCCCCAACCGGGCGAACCGTTCCGCCTGTTGGCCACCGGGGGGAGTAATATCCGTAAAGCCAGGATTGTGCTTCAAACGCCAGCCGGCGAAATAAACCCGACCATGAGCGAGACGGGCGAGGAGTTGCCCTGCTGGCGGCTCGACCATTTTGGGGCGGCTAACGCCGGAGCCTATCAGGCAACCCTGATGATTGACGGCAACAAAAGCGCACAACTGTCGTTTGTTATCGGCGAAGGCAAACCCACCTCTGCCCCCGGCGCTATCTGGAAAACCACGCGCAGCTGGGACGAGGCCACCGAAACCCTCTACTCGGCATGGGTCAATGCCCTTTTCCGGGGAAGCGACGAGCAGAGCTCATGGAAGGCGCTTCACGAGGTAACACAGCAACAGCAAAAGAACCTGCTCTACAACTACCTCTCGCTCGATGAGGATAATCCGGGTGCGAAAGTCCGTGTGCTGATGGAGCCCGACTGTGCCGACAATCCCTTCTTCTTGCGTGCCTATTTTGCCTGGAAACTGGGATTGCCCTTTGGCTATCACATCAGCGACCGCGGCTATCTGGGCAAAGCCCCTTCCACCGGGCAGTGGGTTACCAACGAGAGTGGCTCCTCTAAAAACCATCCCGTATTGGCTTTCAATGCCTATATCCGCAATATTATGAATGGTGTCCATTCGGGTACAGCCCGTACGGCCTTCGACAACAATAGCTCCGATTACTATCCGGTGGCGCTCGACCGCCCTTCACTCCGTCCGGGCACCGTCTTTGCCGATCCCTACGGTCATACCCTGATAGTCGTAAGCTGGGTTCCCCAAACCCATGATAAACCGGGAAAATTGCTGGCTATCGATGCACAACCCGACAAAACGGTAGCGGTAAAACGCTTCTGGAAAGGTAATTTTCTTTTCAGCACCGAAGAGGTAGTGGGCGAACCGGGTTTTAAGGCTTTCCGGCCGATAGTGTTGGAAGAGGGAAAAATCAGGCTACTGAAGAACGATGAATTAAGCCAGTCGTCGCCCTTTACCCCCTACTCGTCGCAGCAGCACCATATGCCTTCCGAAGATTTCTATCAGGCCATGGAGCGGGTGGTCAATCCCAAACCGCTCGACCCCGAGGTGGCCCTGCTTGACCTGATACAGTCGCTGCACGAGCAGTTGCTGGTAAGGGTGAAATCGGTAGCCAATGGCGAGGAGTATATGCAGCAACATCCCGGAACGGTTATCCCGATGCCGGGCAGCGCCAAAGGGGTCTTTCAGACCGGTGGCCTTTGGGAAGATTTCTCGACCCCCAACCGCGATCTACGCCTGCTGATTGCCATCGATGCCGTAATGGGTTTCCCCGACAGGGTAGTACGCTATCCGAACGACTACGATATCCCGAAGCTCTCCTCTCCCGAAGGGATGAAACAGCAATTGCAATCGTTGCTCAACGAAAAGGTTGCCGGACTGAAAATCAGTTATCCCCGTTCCGACGGCTCGTTGCAGGAGCTTACCGTAGCCGAAATACTGGCTCGCCGTGCCGCATTCGAAATGGGTTACAACCCCAACGATGGGGCCGAAATCCGCTGGGGTGCCCCCGAAGGAAGTACCGAGCGGGCTTCGTGCAAACGCCGGGCGCCAGCCGGTCAGCAACAAATCATGCAAAACGTGCGGAAATGGTTTGTACAGCGGCTACACCCACCCACCTGACAAGAGCATTGCTTTAGGGTTTTATCCGTTGAAAAATATCCCGATGGCACTGTCCGCCACCGACTGGTTTCGGCTACCCCTAACGATAGCTCAACACCAATGTTTAAGAATAGTATTTGTACTCTATCTGTACTCTATCTGTACTATTGAAGCACAGAAACAGCACAGAAACCCTAACGAAAGTAATGTGAAAATGGTTGGATCGCGGGGTGAAGGCCCCAATCAAAGGATTCGGGAATATGCATTGTGGGAGGTGAGCAGGTATCAGTTGATATCGTGTGTCCCGTCGGGGAGGAACTTCACGGTTGGGGGATGATGGCTGGCATTGAAAAGGTCGTAGCTTTTTTTCAGGTCGCCCCACAGGCTGATTTTATCCTTGTCCTTGCTATAGGCTTTGATTAGTTTTTGATAGGTGGCATCTTCGAGCTTTGCCGGATAGATGGAGATCCCAATTTCCGGTTGACCGCTGTTGTAAGCTTCAATACAATAGACATACAACTCCTTGATGCGTTCATCGCTCATGGCAAGGCACCCCGACGAGATACAATCGCCATGAATATAAATCAAGCTGCCCAGACGGCCCTTGACGCCGCGTATGCTGTCGGAGGCATTGGGGTAGTTGATTTTCATCGAAAGATAATATTTGCTGAAAGGGTTCAGTTCGGCGATGTGATAAAACCCTTCGGGAACCTGCAAATCTTTCACCCTTCGCTTGGGGCCGATTTCGCCCGATATATCGCAGATGGGGAATTCTTTAATCATCGTATAGGCGGTATCGCAACTGTTTTTGGCCCATAGTTCAACCTTTTTTTCGGTTTTAAAAGCCCGGAACCAGATACGCAGGCTGTCGCGCGAGATGGCATGTTCGGCCAGGGTTTTCACTACTGTTTTCTCTTTGGCAGCATAGGCCTCCCTCACCCTGGTGTAGCTTTTTTGCTTGTCGCGGAACGGGTTTACGGGTGATGCCGAACTCAGCAGCACCAAAGCGGAGAGGAAGATCAAGATTCTCATGTACGATGGTAAAAAGTATCGGGGCAAAAATAGCGGAAAAGAAAAAATGAGTAACGCGATGACAGCTCATTTACGTTACCTTTTTGTTATGAATCCAAATAGATTTCCCGGATGATGGAGAAATTAACCGTTGAAGTGCCGATTTGCCCTGATCAACTTATCCCTTCGGGTTGATGTTTTAGGTTTATCTGTTTCTGTTCGGCAGCCAGTTCTTCGAGGGTGACACTTCTAAAGTGGTCGATGATTTTGTTGTTCAGATTACCCCAGAAATCTTCGGCAGCACAACTGCCCCGCTTATCGCAATGGAACGATTTATTGGTGCAGTCGACCACGCAAATGCCAAACTCAAAAGCATTGTGGATATCGAGCATGGTAATTTGAGCGGCAGGCCGGGTGAGCTGGTAGCCGCTCTTTTTCCCTTTGACATTGGTAATAAGCCCGGCAACTTTCAGCGAATTGATAATCTGATCGAGATACTTGACCGATATGGATTGATTCTGGGCAATGTCTTTTTGATAGACTCCGCAATCTTTGTCGCCGGCAGCAATCTCAATCATGGTGCGCAAGCCGTAGCGAGTTCGGGTATGGAATTTCATAGATGACAGTTGTTAGATATGTCGAATAATCCTGATGAAAGCCATATGGCTTTCGTTTGATGATTATTCAGCCGCAGCGAATTTAATGCGAAACTCGATATGAACCAAATCGTTTACTTTGATCATCCCAAAGAATTTCTCCGGAGGGACAATTCCGAAATCGGAGAGTTTGAGGGCAGCATTTCCGGTGACATCATACCCCCTTTCTGGAGTCTGTTCGAGTATACAGTTGGTCTGATAGTATTGGCGTACCCCGCCAAGGGTCATGTAAACGGGCAGGGTAAACGGCTGTCCGCCCCGTTGTTCTGTGATCTTCACCTCATCATTAGGGACTTCGATAACGATTTCGGGAAACTGATCTGATTTAACCATGGCCCGGAAATCTTTCAGGATGCCCTGATGGTCGGCTTTCAGGCTACTCACCTGAATTTTACCAATTAGTTTATTGCCACTCGTATAAAGCGTGGGTAAAGGGTGGTGTTGCCGTTGTGCCTGCGGCTGAAAATAGAGTGAGAAACTGTTGACATTGGTGGTCCCCTTAATATTGAGGGCATGAATAGAGCCGGGTAGTTCGGGAAGTGGGCTGCCACTGTGAAGCGACAACTCCGATTGCTGTCCGCCGACAAGGTTTACTGAAATGAAAACCAGCAGGACGGCAAGAATAGATATAAGTCTGATTTTCATGGCTTGACATTTGATGGATGAACAAGAATGGGGCTGGGTTCACCGGCTAAGGGAAGAGTGTAGCTGCCGGCACTGAATGAAACTGCCGGCAGCTTTCTCTTTTTCTGTTACCTGTTAACGATTTTTCTTAGAATGAAATGGCTGCTTCAACCATTACGCCCTTGAACCCTGCATCTTCGCCATAGGTGGCAAAGTTGGAGTAGTTTTGATTGACATACTCAATTTTGGTTACAACGTTTTTGGTCATAAACCATCCTGCAGCCAACTGGGTACGGTCAACTTTCAGGTTTTTAGCCTGATCAATTCTTGAGGTAGCGACTGCTTTGTCGTCGGTTACAACATTGTAGCGAGCGCCAACAAACCATTGGTCTTGTTTGCCAAAACGGGCAATACCTTCGATGGCCAACTGGGCAAAGTCGTATTCGGTTTTAGCGAAAGTGGTAAAATTGGTGCGTTCGCCTTTGGCCTGTTCGTAAGTACCAAAGATTTCGAACCATTTGTATTTGGCAAAAATATTGGCAACCAATGTGTTGTCTTTTGTGCCTGAGCCAGGATAGAAGTTGCCCGACATGTGGTTTTTGGTCACATCGAATTCGGTAGTCCCATCATTCTGGGTGTTCATCACCAGATAGTAGCGTGAACCGGTACGGTCGCCCGAGTGGATAGTGGTGCTGTGGGTATCGCCAACATGGTAACCCGAGAGTGAAGCGCGAAGGCGCAAATCTTCGGTTACCTGTTTGTCGTAGCTCAGTTTCCAGTTGATAGCCAGTTCGTCAACCAGATCATAACCAACATATTCTTTCGAGGTGCCTGAACCTTCGGTGCCGCCAAGGGCCGGTTTGAGGTTGCCGCTGTTGACACCACCCAGGATGAGCAACCCGTTTTTGCGGAAGTAAACTTCAATGCCGGTGTTGGTGGTGAAATCGTCCATCACATAGTTGCCTACGAAAGGGTTGTTGATAACATTGCCATTGTCGGAACGACGGAAGATCTGGTCGCCAACATTGGGTTGGAAAACCCCAGCTTTGATGGTCAGGTATTTCATGATCGGATCGGCAGCTTTCAGGAACGGCAGATTGTCGATAAGCAGATAACCGCCTTTAACCCATGCTTCGTTGTGGTGACGGGCAGAAAGATAAGTTTCAAGGTTTACTTTGATACCCGGGGCCAGCATGGCGTGGAGGTTCAAATAGGCCGTCGGCAGGTTGAAATTCGAGCCGAGTTCAATCAGTTTAGCCGTGCTGGCATGGTGGTCGATGGCCTGATATTGCAAGGCAAAATCGGCCCCTACATTCAGTTTCACCTTTTCGAAATCGGTGACTGACAATTTTGGTTCTTCAAACTGCTGACCAAAAGAGCGAAGTGCAATAAGGATAATTGCAAGAAACAGTGTTGTTTTTTTCATCTTTTTGATTGGTTTTAACTATTACTATATGTTATTGATTGAGAATAACCTCGAATTTAATGTTGATGGCATCGGCCGCTTTGACTGTTTCGAGTAGTGCCTTGGGAGGCTCGATGCCAAAGTTGTACATTTTCATGGCCTTGATTCCTGTGATAATGTACATGTTGCCCTCTTTCTTAACATTACCGTCGA
>CAYOJD010000002.1:54033-75343 GCA_964404205.1 uncultured Prolixibacteraceae bacterium | reverse complement strand
CCCATTAACCGGTAGTTCAATGGTAACGGTTCATCCATTACCCAATCCCGGCCCTATTATTCCGGATTAAACAACGAGTAAAGAGATATAAAAACAGATAAAACAAGTATTTAACAACATGAAAAATTGGACTATGAAAAATTTAGCTTTAAGACTCTTCGCTTTTACGGCGTTTCTATTGATTGGTGCAGGGGCTATGGCACAGGGTGGTGCTTCTCCCTATGTAAACTCGACGCACACCTATACGGCTACTCCACAAAGTGGCGGCAACACGTTGAGCTGGACCGTTACAGGAGGGACAGCTACCGACTATACCATCACCAATGGGACTACTGCTGCTGCAACCATTCTATGGAAAACGGCCGGAACTTACACGGTAACCTTTAGGGAGACCAGTAGCAATTCCTGTTTTACCGAAAGGACAATCGGTGTTACCGTTACTGCCAACTTGTTCGACCTTGCTGTAACTGCACCGTCTGATTTCTGTGCGACCATAGCACCAAATGCGGCCAATCCAAATCCTACAACAGTAGTATTTAATGTCGCCGTTGCCGGTAATACCGCCAAAGCTTCAACTTTCGATTATACACTTACCGGCGACCATATTGCTTCTGTTGCATTTAGCGGCGGTATTACAGCAACTTCAATTACGGGTGCTGCAGGTGTAACTATTCCTTCAGGCGTGGCATCGTTCACGGTAACCGTTGTCGTGAACTCGGTTATTGCCGATGAGGATACGATTGCTTTTGGTATTTCTAATGCGAAGGATTTTTATAATACTCCCGAGAACAATACCGGTAATAATTCAGGCGATGCAGTTATTTGGGCTGTTCCGAACACTTCACCGATTACGGCCGACTAATTCATAAATATATTGATATAAACAACAGATAATAAATACTTTAATTTTTTAAACAATGAAAAAGCTATTATTACTTACAATGGTTGCACTCTTTACTATCGCAACTGCAAATGTTTTTGGACAGAGTACAGGTGCAGCTCCTTCAATTGGGGCTACGCACAAATATTGGGTAAATGGGACTGATATTGGTGCAATCACTACTGGTAAGGAGGGTGGTAAGTATACCTGGTACATCAGTGATGGGTCCAATAACTTAAATGATGCGATTGCCAATAATGGTGATTTTTCTGTTGCATCAGGTTACAATACAGAAACAACTGATTTAAATGGAGTAAGTGTTAAATGGAATCCAACTTCTGCAGGTAAAACATATTATCTGGTTGTTAAAGAGAATGGTGAAAATAACAACTTGTGTATAAATGCAAAAGCTTATGCTATTCAGCCGCTTAACCGCTTTACTGTCACGTTTGCTGCGTTAGCCGGGAATGAAGCCTCAGCAGTAGGCAATAACCTTGATCGTTGTGCCCCAGATATCGTTATGTCAGCTTCAGGGACAACAATCACTTATGACTATAAAGGTGGCGATTACATCTATAAAATCACAGCTAATGGTTTGTATACCAAGTGGACACTGGATTATCTTTTTGCAATTGTTAAAGGCAATGCGACTCAAAATATTGAGTATAGCCTCGATGGCGGTATTACATACGCCACTTTTGCAGCTAATGGTTCTGATTTTGAAATTCCTGCAAATGCAGCCGGAACTCAAACTGTTTTTGTAAAAGTTAAACTGACGAACGGAACTACAGCAGGGACATACGAAGAGGGACTTGCAGCACAGACAATTAAACTCACCTTGTCTGATATCAAAGATGAAGGTGGCAATGCAGTTACTAAAGTATTCACAAGCGATGGAACAACCGAGTTTAGCGGTGCTGCTGAGCAAACCCAAACAGTTAAAGCTCGTCCTGCAACAACTGGTATCCAGTCGAACTAGTTTAGTCTGAACATCAGTTCTTTCCATAGCTTTTTCACACCATAAATACCACAGGTTGAACCTTCGGGTTTTGCCTGTGGGTTGGTGGGAAAGAGAAAAGGGAGTGGTTAACCACAGTGCAACCTGGGGTTGAACAGATGTATTTTGGAACGGGAAATCCCCCTGCCCCCTTTGTCGAAAGGGAGAGTTTGGTGGCGGGTTTTGAGTTCTGATACTTTTCTGAATGATGAATAATTAGGAAGCATGGAGATCTGGAGCAAAGTCTTATGGGTATAAGTCTGTTGTCTGGTGTGTAAAAATAGATAGTGATAAACGGTAAACTGACATATCGGCGTTGGCTGCTGGCATTCGTGCTGGTGGTATGGGCTATGGCTTCTGCCATGGCGCAGGGCGACATGTCTGCATCGGTTGGCGAAACGCGTAACTACAGCGTGACCGACCATCCGGGAAGCAATTATTTATGGCGCATCTATCGGGCTTCCGATTTATCGCAACCGGTACCACCGGGAGAGGCCAGCTTTGCGGGAAGTCCATCGTTGGCGGCTGTTCAGGTGAAGTGGCATACCCAGGGCAACTATTTGCTTACAGTACTCGAAACGGATGCTTCGGGATGTAACAATACCAAAGCAATTGTGGTTACGGTCAATAGTGCTACGCTCAATGCCAATGCTGGTCCCGATGTGACTATCGGTTATTGTCAGCATTATCAGATCGATGGAGCTGCATCAACAGGTGTTGGACTAAGCTATTTGTACACGTTGATTGATCCGGGTGGTGAGATTACCAATCATACCCAGCAAGTTTCGACCTTTGTGCTTTCGCCCGATTATCCGGGTACGCTGCCGGCTACCTTTAGGGTAAGGCTGGCCGTTACTGACAGGTATGGCAATTCTGATTCGGACACCATTGCCGTGACTGTCGAATCCAAACCGGTTGCACATATTGCACTTGAAAGCTATATCAATCCTCCGGATGAGATTATGATTACAGGAACAGGTTCGTCTGGTACTGCACTCACCTATCTTTGGAGTACCACCGATGGTGTTATCAACAGTGATCCAACTCAGGCACGTGTGAATGTAGCCGGGAATGCGACCTATAATCTGTTGGTGACCGATAAATATGGATGTAGCGACAACTTTTCATTTAGGCCTGTCTATTTACCTTCTCCGCCGCCAGTTCCGCCTTATGCAGTCGATGACACCTTAACATTGCATGGATACCAACCGACTGTAATCCGTGTATTGGACAACGATTTGGCCGGAGATTTCCCAATTGACGTTTCGTCGCTTACAATTACCACAATCCCGGTATATGGGAAGGCGGTTGCCAACAGCGATGGAACCATTACCTATACCCCGTTGGTTGGTAATAGCGAGATCGATTCGCTGGTTTACGAAATCTGCGACCAAAAAGACAACTGTGCGTCAGCGTCTGTTACCCTTTTGATGAAGTTGGTGGATTTGAAAATCAACCAGGGTTTCTCGCCCAATGGCGACGGGAAGAACGATACTTTTGTAATTGGCGGAATTGAAAATTATCCAGGTTCAGAAATTGCCATTTACACCCGTTCAGGCCAGATGGTCTACCTAAGCGATGATTATAAAGGCGACTGGGACGGAAAGTCTATTCGTGGATTCTTTGCCGAAGGAAAGCTTGTCCCGACAGGAATTTATTATTATACACTTAAGGTAGCCGGAACGGATAAGGTTATTAAAGGGTATGTTTATATTACTTATTAAAAAAAGGGTCGGGCTCTTGGATATTTACCTCAATGGTAGTAAATTAATTTTCTTACATTTGTTGAGGATGAAGAATATGAATTGGATATTAAAACCGGTAAAAAACTGGGCTTGGCAAAAGGCTGTATTGGCCATTATGTTTTTGCCTTTATTGTTGCCGCTACGTTCTGCTGCGCAGCAGGATCCGGTTTATACCCAGTATCTGACCAATATGTTGACCATTCAGCCTGCCTATGCCGGGATTTCGGGCTTCCTCAATATCTCAGCCCTGTCGAGGGCGCAATGGGTCGGCTGGGAAGGGGCACCCAATACTAACACTGTGACAGCCCATATTCCGTTAAAAACATATAATGTTGGATTAGGAGCCACTTTTATCAACGATAAGTGGGGACCAATCAGGCAGAATAGTCTCTATTTCGACTACTCCTACCGGGTTCGCACCGGCGAACGCGAGTTTCTGGCTTTCGGGGTCAAGGCCGGGTTTAATGTCTATCAGGCGTTTCTTACTGATTTGGATATCAATGATCCCGACGACCAAATGTTTGCCACAGATGTCTCGTTCCGGTTTATGCCCAATATTGGTGCCGGGGTGATGTGGCATGGCGAGCGTTTCTTTGTTGGCGCTTCGACACCTAAATTTTTGAAGAACCGAATTACAGATGAGACAACCGGTGTTGTCTACCGCGAAGTCAACCATATTTATTTGATGGGGGGTTATGTGTTTTTCTTGTCAGAAAACCTGAAACTAAAGCCTACCATTCTTTACCGCTGGTCTCAAAATACGCCTTCGTATGCCGATTTCGGCTTGAACTTTTTACTTTACGACCGTGTGTGGGCCGGGGCAACTTATCGTTACCAAAACTCGTATGCGCTTACATTCCAGTTTAGGGTGAACACCCAGCTCACTTTTGGATATGCATATGATTTAACCACTTTTCACAAAGGGAATGTTAATTCAGGTACCCACGAATTTATGATTAGCTACGAGTTTACCAGCAGCCGACGTAGCCGTGTCTCTTCACCCAGGTATTTCTAATATAATTTTCTGAAGCTAAATGCTTCTGAGCGTTTACAAACAGCTATTGATTGACGGTGTCGTGAAGGATGCTGATACGCTGAATGGTATGTTCTATTCCAAAATCGACCACTGCTTCTCCAGTCCGGTTATCGAAGTCAATCTGGTTGATTATTGAGCTGAAGGGGAATTTGTGATAAGTGCCGCCAGTAACTACCCTGACAGAGAATTCACCGTTGGCATTCGGGATGATAATGAAGGAACTATTTTGGGCAAAACGAAACGGGGCAATTGCGAGCGGCAAACCGTCAATGGTCGAAATGGTTATTAATCCGTTGCGGTTCTGAACCGACGATATCTTATCCAGCCAGCTATTTATGGCTGGGCTTTGAACGTTTCGTGCCGGATCGTTTCTGCTTACCATCTCCTTGATTTGATTTCCGGTAACTGTTGTCCCGTTTTCTGCCAGTAGTTTGAAAAACGCCGTTACTCCTTTTATCCTGTTCTCGGTATAGGTATTCTCTGTTTGCGAAAGCTCCCGGTCAAAATAGGTGATCATATTTTTATTGTCCCTGTAACTAAAGCGTTGCATTGCAGTAGTCAGTTCACACGAACCTTTGAAATAAATCCAATTTTGGTCGGAACCACAAAAGCCGGAGGTGATATTCCGGTTGTCTTCGTTCGAAAGTTGAAGATAGAAATTGTTTCCTGAACGGTCGAATTTGGCAAAATAGGCAAGAGGTAACTCTTTCTCCAATTGGTCGAGCCCTCCTTTTTTCAGCCAGATCAGGTCACCATCCTGATTGAATTGTGCAAAAAAGAGATCCGGGTTGTCGTTTTGGGCCATCAGGATTTTGCCATCCAGTTCGATTTCACCTTTAAAAACGCCTGAAAGATAAATCTCGTTTTGTACACTCTTTTCGATTGATAAACCATACGACTGCCCCCGATTTACGGTAAACTTTCGTATCCACTGTAACGAGCTGTTTTTATTGAAACAGGCCAGGAAGGGGATTGCCCCTTGCGCTGATGCAAAATGACCTGTGAGATATTGATTTCCCAGGTTATCTTTTATCAGATCGTTTGCCGAGCCGCTTCGTCTGGCACCAAGCGATTGGGCCATTTGCCAGGTTCGTTTGATTGCTCTTTCGGCTTCACGAGGTGCTTCAAGAGGGTATAAAACTGGCTTTTGATTGGCGATTTGTGGAATAACCAGTCCGATAGGAGCCATTTGGCAGGTGGGATCGGCAATTATGTAGCGTACCCCGTCCACTTCAAAATAGTCGCCGTCGACCTGTTCCGAAAAGGCAACTGCTACCGAATAGTACCCATTGCTCTCGACAATCGCTACCGGAAGGTTCATCAAATAACGAACCAGCCACGAGAAAAATAGAGCATGTCCTCTGTCGTTAGTCCCGTCACTGGCCAAAAATTCATCGGGTTCAAGGTATTTGTCGTGCCCGTACAGGTCGTTGTATGCCCGATAAGCAAACCCGGTTTGAACCAGTTGTTGCAAGAAAGCAACTGCTTCAGGTTCACGCATGGTCGACAGAACCGGGTTCAGTTGCCTGAAAATGCTCTCTTTCAGCTGCACTGACGCCGATGCCGTAAAGGCATTACGGGCTTCGCATTTCGGACGATCGGCAAGATATTGTGCGATTGATGTGGAATACCTGAATGTAAATTCGTATGGACTTGCCCCCCAATGGAAGTTCACTTTTACCGGCGTGGTGGCGGGATTAAAATGGAGTGATTTTCGGCTTTCAAGTGCCAACGGTTTATCTGAGCCCTGTAAATTATTGGCATAACAATGGAGCTGGATATCAGGAATTACCTCGTCGATGTAATAAACCGTCCCGTTGCTTCTGACAAATGGTTGTGAATAAATAGCTGAACGGGAGGCAAAAAGAATAACAAATCCTTTTTGATGGATACCGATTTTGACCTGATATCCGCTTCGCAACATCAATGCCCAGGCTACCATTCTGGCTTTATCGGTGCTTTGCGGATAGAGGGCTGAACCAAATGAGCGGATCAATCGCATATATCCCCAGTCGTCGAGCCCCAGTTTTGTGCTGAATGACTGCAAATAACTTATTGTTGGATTGCAATTAACGGCTGTGAACGACTGCCAGAAGCTTCTGACCTTTTCATCCCGCTCCCCATTAATCTCAATAGCTGCCAACAAGGGCTCGTATGGAACAAAGGCGTCGGTTCCATAAAAAGTAAGTTTTGCTAAGGCAAGCGTACTTCCCTGACGCTGAGAGGTGACGATTCTTGGAGGGAAGATATCCTGAACGTTTTTTCCTGTCCAATTTTCTCCAGGAGACTGATACGCAATCGGCTTCGGCGCATTTAGCGTTGTTTCGTCAAGATGGAAAACGGGTTGTTGATTACCGGATGTCGATTTTGGGAATTTTGTCCCCTGCGATACGGTGAGCAATGGCCAGGGTTCTGTAAGGTATTCCGAGAATTCGTCGTCGCGTGTCTGGACAATCGAAGTGAAGGTGGCCATGATAAATGACGCTTCATCGTTAAAATTGCCGGAGGGGTTATTTTTTTCAACTCTCCATCGTTGCTTAACTTCTTCAATTGTTTGACTAAAAGAAGGCTGTGTGATGAGTATTAAAATGCATACTATCAACCCTCCGGTGATGCGGAATGGTTGCAGATGGCCTTTCTTTTTCATGCAGCAAATCATTTTGACCTTTTAACAGCGTTGTCAGTCACAAAATTGTACTTTTTACAAATTTAGCCAGAATTGATGAACTGAGGTCACAATCGATGCCCTTTTGCCAAAAATAGTTTGTGCGTTTTGTGGCGCTGTATTTTTTCCTGATAGCTGTAATTTCCCGATTTTCGTTTTTTTAACAATAAAAGAAAATAAGCAGAGATAAAACGCCATATTTTTGTAAAGAATGAGTTTAAACCGACCATTGAGGTCTATCGAGTTCAGACTGCAAGGCTCCATTCCTTTACTTCCGGCCAAAACCGGTACTTTGACAGAATTCTTTAATGGAATATCTACTTAAATATCTAAATGTTATATTAATTGCCAGTGTGAAATACTTCTGGGCAACTCCTTATGCCATTTTGCTGAAGTTGAATGTGGTTGAAACCATTGTTATGATCCAAATTGGCGGGTTACTCGGGTTTCTGTTTTTCTATTACTTGTTTGCCTTTCTGCTAAAGGAGATAAAATTGCTTTGGCCCAAAGTATATTTAATAACTCCTGCCATTTTCAAGGTCAGGTTTGAGCAGTGGCGAATAGTACGCCGACAGCGAAAGTTGAATGCAAAAAAGTTTACACGAACCAACAAGATGATTGTCCGCATCAGGGAGAGATGGGGAATGGTAGGAATTGTTGTACTTACCCCTGTTTTATTGTCGATACCTGTAGGAGCGCTGATTGGGACGAAATATTTCAGGCACCGGCACGGCTTTATCCCTTGGATGCTTCTATCGATTTTTATTTGGGGGATTGTCTCGGTATCAATCTTTTCCCTGATTTCCGATATTTAATTTCGCAACTTTATCAGCAAACGTTTGCCCCTGGAGGTGATGGCAGCCGAGGACTCTTCGGCCAACAGAGTCTCTAAAACGGAGCTTAACTCCTGCTTTAAATCGGGTTCTGATTGCGAAATGTTATAGAGAATCTGCATTGCATTGGCCCTTACGGCTATATCTTCGTTGGGCGAAAGCAGGTTAAAAGCCGTGTTGACTAACATTCCAAGTTTCTCATCCGGCAGTTCGTAACGGCAAATTATGCGTGTAAAATGGCGCTTCAGCGAACCGTTTTTCTCGGAAGCTAACCGGTCAATGATTTCAGGGATATAGGGTTTCAACAATTCGGGTGAAGATTCTGAAACGGTATCGATAATCCAACACGAACGCCACGAGATTCGGCGATTTGTATTGAACGTGAGTTGATAGAGTTGTCCAAACACGCTTTGGTCTGTCGCGACGGCCTGTTCCCAGAACTCCATTTCGCCACCCAATCGTTGACCGGCAATCAGATCGATTAACTCTTGCTCGTCGTTCGCCCTATTCATTTCGATTCCTGAGGATTTCATAATATTCCAATTGAGCTTTCACCTTTGGTGTTCTGTCAGAATCCTTGATTTGGTTATTTAGTTGCACATCGAGCACTCTGGCTGCTGTATTGTCTTTCCATTGCAATTCGAGAAACTGTTTGAGCTCTTCTTTAATTTTTTCATCATAAACCGGAACAGCCACTTCTACGCGGCGGTCGAGATTCCGCGACATGAAATCGGCTGACGAAATAAATAATTTTTCGTCGCCATTGTTGTAGAAATAGTATACCCTCGAATGTTCAAGGTAGCGGTCAATCATTCCAATGCTTGCGATACTATACTGTAGTTCTGTATCTTCCGTTATCACCGAAAACATGCCACGTACATTTAGCCTTACGTTTACGCCGAGTTTTGCGGCCAGGCACAGCATATTGATGATTTCGGGATCGACCAAATTATTGCATTTCAGATAGATCTTTCCTTCTAATCCTGATCGAACATTGCTGATTTCCTGTTTTATCATCTTGATAATCCGGCTGCGGAGCGATAGTGGCGATACCAGTAAGTGGGCGAACCGGCCAATCTTATAGTTGCGGTCGAAGAAGTCGAAGACTCTCGAAACCTCTTTGGTAATGTTGGTATCGGCGGTACATAACAGCTGGTCAGAAAAAACCCTGGCCGTTATCTCGTTAAAGTTACCGGTACCGATGCAGGCATATTGCCGGGTCTCTTTTTCCTCTTTACGGCTGATTAGACAAAGTTTTGCGTGTACTTTCAGTCCCGGAACACCAAGAATCACTTTAACCCCCTCTTTGGTGAGCAGATTTCCCCAATCGATATTTTCCTGCTCGTTAAACCTTGCCCTAAGTTCCAGTACTACAGTTACTTTCTTTCCATTGCGTGCAGCATTTATCAATGCATGAATCACATTCGAATTTCTGGCCATTCGGTAAGCTGTCATCTTTATCTCCGTCACTTTGGGATCGATCGAGGCTTCGCGCAGCAAGTCGATAAAATGATAGAAACTTTGATAGGGGAAATGGAACATAATGTCGTTGTGGGCAATCGCCGAAAGGTAGGCTTTCCCCTGTTGGATATCTTTATGCCCTACGGGCTGTATGGGCATATAGTAAAGGTGCTTGGCCCCAACCGACGGGAAAGCCATAAAATCTTTGAAATTATGAATCCGGCTTCCTCCTATAACTACATCGTCGCGGTCGAAATTGAGCTTTTTGAGGAGAATCGAGAGTAACTTTTCAGGGATTTCTTTGTCGTGTACAAACCGGACCAAATTACTGTTCCCCCTTTTTTCAAGACTCTTGGCTACAATTTTCACATAGCTTTCAGCAACATCGTCGTCAAGGTCAAGTTCGGCATCCCGGGTTAGTTTCACAATCCACGAACTGATGTTTTTGAAACTGAACATGTAAAAAATATCATTCAGTTCGTAGCGGATGACATCTTCAAGCAAAATAATGTAGGTTTTTCCATCATCAGAAGGGATAATGACAAAGCGGGGCAGAATATCGGTCGGGACCTCTATCAGCGCATATTCTTCTTTGCTGGTTCTCGACAGGATGACTGCAAGATAGATGGCATCGTCGCTAAGCAAAGGCAGGGGTTGGCTCTTTTTTAAGATGATAGGCATTATTCGGGGCCTCACCTCTTTTTTAAAGTAAGCCGTTATATATTCTCCCTGCGAGAGGGTCAACTGTTTCTCGTTAATGATGATAATTCCCTCGTCTGCCAACTCGTTTAGCAGTTGATTGTAAATGGTTTCAAACCGCACGCCTTGCTCGACAACAATCTGTTCAATTCTTTCGAGAATTACCTTTGGGTTGTCTCCTTCGGAAAGTGTCAGCTTACCAATACTTGCCAATCTTCGGAGAATGGCTACCCTGACCCTAAAAAACTCGTCGAGGTTATTGGAGTAAATGCCCAAAAATTTTAGCCTTTCGATAAGCGGTACATCCTGTTTGGTTGCTTCCTGAAGCAGCCTTTCGTTAAACGACAGCCAACTTATCTCCTTATTTCGAAGTGTGGGATTTAGCATTTCGGCAACATTTTTCCCGAAATATAAGACTTTTAACGCTTCGTTTGTCGAAACGGCTGATGTCAAAAGGTCTTAACAGACAATTATGGCATATTTTAACACCGTTGTAACATTGGCCATGCGGTTACTCAGCGATGTAATATCTCAATTGATCCATCATAATGGGTACATCGTCGGGGTCAATACCCAAATTGAGCAGATGATGGAGGTCTTCATGAAATGCTTCCATAAACTCTGCCTCCGAGTTGTCACTGTTTTTGATGCTTTTCTTGTAAAATTCGAGCGCCTCTTTACGGTTCCCTTTGCACCATTGCACATGCCCCATGTTCATCAAATCGTATTTGTTGGGCATCTCCTCAATCAGTTTTTGGTAATAGCTTTGTGCCTGATCGGTCTTGCCCACCAAAAGCGAGCACCAGCCAATGGGCCTCCATATCTTTTTATTCCCGGGCGAGAGATATTCAACTTTAAAGAAGGATTTCAGTGCGTTGTCAAAAAGGCCCAGTTCTACCTGACAGTGGCCTATCGAAATATGGTTCGAAAGATTATCGGGTTCCAATATAGCAGCCTGCTCATAATACTCAAGCGCTTGCTGAGGCTGTTTCAGGTTGCGGTAACAAAGGGCTATTTTCTTTAGGTTCCAAAGCTTATTCTGCTCGAAAAGATCGGCTTTCAGGTAGTTGTTCAATGCCAGAGCGTAGTCTCCGTTTTTTTGATGGCAAAAGGCCAGTTTTTGCAGTAATTCCGGATCATTGCTATTCTCATCCGTTAAAAGGGTATAAATATCGGCAGCTTCAGCGAAATAATTCTTTGCAAAGGTGAATTCGGCAATGTTGCGAAGCAGTCTTGGTTCTTCAGTCAGCAGTTTACGAAAGGCATTTTTATGGTGAAAGTCGAATTTCCAGTTGAATATATCTTCAAAATCAGCCCGTTGGGGATGCAATTTGTAGAAACGGTAAAGATCGCGGATATATTGACTGGCCACAATCTCAGCTTTTTTATTGTTTTCGAGGATATTGTCTTCTTTATCGGCTTCGGCCAACTGGTCAAATTCAGAAGCCATCGACTCCGACATCATCTTTTTATATTCGTCAGGAACCGTTTGAATACTAAAGCAGAACGAATACTTATCGGAATTACAGAGAATCGGCGATTGCAGGATCAACTCGAAGAGCTTGTTGTTTCCATCTTCGGCCGAAGAGCGTCGTGCGATTTCGGGATGCCTGGGATCGAACGGATAGAACCAGTTGGCAAATTCACTGAAAAAGGGAAAGTTTTTCAGCATGGAAAATGAACTCATAAAAACATCGGCACCTTCGAGCTGCATCTCCGAAAGCTCTTCCATTTTATTCATCAGCCCGGGCGAATCTCTGAAAATCTCCCCCCATTCTGGGTTCTTGTCCTCCGACACTCCTTCGCCCAAAAGGCTTTCAAGACTTAACTTGTTCCGAAGGTTTGGACTTAATTTCATCATCTCGGGCAATATTTCATCCTGAAGCTTTCGCTGAATTTTTTCCGTCTCCTTGCTTCGGATAAATTGTAGTATGATCTGTTCGAGGTGGCTTTTGAAAATTGAACTGTCGGCCAGAATGGTGAGCCTCCCGGTTATGGAAGGAAAAAATGGCATACGGTTGTCGAAGTGGTAAAGCGCCATTACCAATCCGGTCAATGCACGCTGCCTTATCTCTTCATTGCTTTCTTCGCAGGCTTCGAAAAGCAACAGGAAGCGGTTTTCGTCGAACTGCCGTAAAAGCCCAAAGGTAAGTGCCGTAATAAGCAGCGACTTTTCCTGAAAAGGGAAAACCGAACTTTGAATGAGTTTTCGGAAGAAAAGAATATCGTTTTCACTCAACTTTTCCCTGAACCAAAAGTGATAAAAGATATTGAGCACCTTTTGTAAATGAACTTCCGCTTCAAAGGCATCCTTTTTTCGATCTGAATGCGAATCTTCGACAAGGGCTTTCAGTTGCTGCTGAAGATGGTAATCTTCCAGAAGATGAAAATAGGTTCCAGTATCTTCGATGTAGAGTTTCGAAAAGCCTCTTTTTTTCTGGTATTCAATCGACTGTGAAAATTTGAATAACAAAGATTCGCGGCATTTATCATTCAGTTCGAACGCTGATGAGAGTAAATGTTTGTATATTTTTTGCCGTTCAGGGTCATTAATTCCTTCGAGCGTGTATTTCAGCATCAGGTGGTAGGTCTGTTCCAGGTCGAGATAACTGTCGCGGTATTCGCCCAAGCTGTTTTCGTCAATTAGCTTTTCAATTTTATCGAAAGCCGGCTTGAGTTTACGGTTGGCCAGTAAAATGCTTATTTGATTATGAATCTCTTTTATCTCTCTGTCGTTCATTGTATTATTGTGATGGCTTCCTTATTTCGGTTGCCGGTTTTCTTTTTGCAGAAAAGTAATCATTATTGGCCATTGATTACAAATTTAAGCAATCTAACTCAACAATTTCACTGTCACAAACCGGGTGGACTCTGTTTTTGTAAGATTGGGATGCCCATCATTTTGACTAAATGAATATTTTTTCACCGTCAAACGGCAGTAATATTCTGAAAATGCTGAATAATAATTGTACTTTTATGTTCGTATTGAGTTGAGACAAAATTCGAAACAAATCAGAAATATTGATATGAAGAAATCGAGAAAGTTGTGGCCATATCTTTTGGGGGCTTTTGTTTTATTGATTCTACTCCTGGTTATAGGTAAAAAAGCTGGCTGGATAGGCAAAGAAATGAAGCTAAAAGTGTCAACCGAGAAGGTGACCAGTCGTACATTGACTGAGGTAATTACGGCCAATGGAAAAGTTGAACCTCAGACTGAGGTTAAAATCAGCCCCGAAGTTCCGGGTGAGATTATCGAGCTGCCCGTAAAAGAAGGTGACCGTGTGAAAAAGGGCGATTTATTGGTGGTAATCAAACCTGATATCTATATTTCGAACCTGAACAGAACAGAAGCGGCATTGAATACACAACGTGCACGCCTGGCCCAGGCCGAAGCGCAATTGGTCGAAAAGGAGCTAAATTACAACCGTGCGAAACAGTTGTACGAGAGAAACACCATTCCCAAGTCGGAATTCGAAACAGTTGAAGCCGCATGGAAAGTAGCCAAATCGGAGGTTCAAGCTGCCCAATATTCAATTAAGAGTTCGGAGTCGGGGGTAAGCGAAGCAAAGGAAAACCTGACCAAAACGAAGATCTATGCTCCAATCGATGGTACGGTATCCAAATTGAATGTTGAGCAAGGTGAACGTGTCGTCGGTACAAATCAGTTTGCCGGAACGGAGCTGATGACCATTGCCAACCTTAACATCATGGAGGTTAAGGTTGAAGTAAATGAGAATGATATCGTAAGGGTTGCTAAAAATGATACTGCTTTAATTGAAATTGATGCTTACCTGAAAAAGAAATTCAAGGGTGTGGTTACTGAAATAGCCAGTTCGGCCAATGTTTCGGGCACGGCTGTCGACCAAGTGACTAACTTTAACGTTAAGGTGTTGTTGTTGCCAGAGTCGTACAGCGAACTTATGGCGGCTGACACAACCAGATATCCCTTCCTGCCGGGAATGTCGGCAACTGTAGAGATCCAGACTAAGACGCGCCGCGATGTTGTTGCCGTTCCCATTCAGGCGGTCACTACCAGAGCCAACGATGGGACTGCAAAAGCCGATAACTCTAAGCTGGAAGCTGAAGGTCCTTCTACCGAGAATCAGTCCGACAAAATGGCTCAAAGCTCAGCTCCCGAACAGTTTGAAATAGTTTTCAGAATGGAGAATGGTTTGGCACGGCAGGTAAAGGTGAAGACCGGCATTCAGGACAATACCCATATTGAGATTCTCGAAGGGGTAAGCCTTGACGATGAAATTATCACGGCCCCGTATGGTTTGGTTAGTAAAACATTGAAGGACTCAACGGCAGTAGAGGTGGTTAAGGTCGAAGATCTTTATAAGACAAAATAGGTTAAGTATTATTTTATATCACGAGGGGAATAGATTTGATAATCAATAATCTATTCCCCTTGTTTTTTTATGGCCTTTTACTTGATGACCCCTAATTCTTTGCCAATTTTAGTAAAGGCCTTAATGGCTTTCTCGAGGTGCTCCATGTCATGCGCAGCCGACAACTGAACCCTGATTCTTGCCTGTCCCTGCGGCACGACCGGATAGTAGAACCCGATGACGTAGATGCCCTCTTCCAGAAGTTTAGCGGCAAAATCCTGCGAAAGCTTGGCATCATAAAGCATTACAGCGCATATGGCTGATTTGCTTGGTTTAATGTCAAACCCAGCCAGTTTCATCCCAGCCATGAAATAGTCGGTATTGCTATGTAGCTTGTCTTGCAACTCATGGGTTTCAGCCATCATATCAAACATTCTGATTCCGGCATTGACTACAGCAGGAGGCAATGAGTTGGAGAATAAGTAAGGTCTTGAACGTTGGCGAAGCAGTTCAATAATCTCTTTTCGGCCAGTAGTAAACCCGCCTAAAGCTCCACCAAAGGCTTTGCCCAACGTACCGGTGATAATGTCAACTTCACCTCTTATATTGAATTTCTCCGTGACACCTCTTCCGGTATCACCAACTACGCCTGCCGAGTGGCATTCGTCGACCATAATCAGCGCGTCATATTTTTTTGCCAAACGATTAATCTCGTCCATCGGGGCAACATTCCCATCCATCGAGAAAACACCATCGGTCACAATTATCCTGAAACGGGCCTCCTGAGCTTTAATGAGCTGAGCCTCCAAATCGGCCATGTCGGCATTTTGGTAACGATACCGTTGAGCCTTACAAAGCCTGACCCCGTCGATAATTGAGGCATGGTTGAGCGAATCGGAAATAATGGCATCTTCTTCTGAAAGGAGCGGTTCAAATACGCCACCGTTGGCATCGAAGCAGGCCGCATACAGAATGGTGTCCTCTGTTCCGAAGAACTCGGCAATCTTGCGTTCCAATGTTTTGTGGAGATCCGTTGTCCCACAGATAAACCGTACTGACGACATCCCGTAGCCATGCGTATCCAGTGCATCTTTTCCGGCCTTGATTAACTCCGGATGGTTTGAAAGCCCCAGGTAATTGTTGGCACAAAAGTTAAGTACTTCTTTGCCCGAATCTAAATGTATAACAGCGTCCTGGGGAGAAACAATAATGCGTTCGCTTTTATACAGGCCAGCATCTTGAATGCCCTGAAGTTCTTTCTGTAAGTGGGCTTTGATTTTTCCGTACATATTATTTTCAAATTATTTGTTCGACAAATGAATGATACAACCATGCGCTCTCTTTCAATTAAGCTTGTACCATTCAAACAAATGTACGCTTTTCACTACATTCTGCCATATGATATTTGGCAGCATCAAATCCCTTTTGGCAATATGTGTTTTTCGAAAAATTTTAAATAATTTAATCTAAATATCTTATTAATATGTTATTATACATTTTTGTAAATAATTATTACTCATACAGGATTATGCAGTTTTGCCAATCAATGTAACGATGAAATTGAATATAGGAGAAATAATATTTTCATAATGAACATATGTTCATTATATTTGTAACCAAAACTGATGAAATGCCACGTCCATCGCAAACAAGAACGGTTCAACTGCCTCCCAGGCTGAAAGGGTTCATGCCTATTGGAAGTTTTTCTTCCGAACATACTGAAATTATTTTGGCAACTGAAGAGTATGAGGCCGTAAGACTACTCGATTATGAGGGCCTCTCGCAAGCCGAAGCCTCTGCTATTATGGAGGTTTCGAGACCAACATTGACCCGTATATATTCCTCTGCAAGAAAAAAGATTGCTACAGCCTTTACCGAAGTGTTGCCCATCAGAATTGTGGGTGGGCAGATTACTTTTAACGGCAATTGGCTTGAATGCACTGGGTGCGGATCGCGCTTTAATTACTACGGATTTGATAATAAGATCGATTGTCCGCTGTGCGATTGTGGTGATGTGATAATTATTAATCTGCCTAAGTCATGATAATAGCCATACCATGTGTGTCAGATTGCAAAACGAGCGGTATCTCCGAACGTCTGGCTCGTAGCCCATTTTTCGCCATTGCTGATACGGATCAAAAAGAAGTCCGATTTTTTAAAAATAACTTTTCTGATATAGGAGCCGGGGCGGGACGAGAAATGGTTGCATTCATGGAAGCCTCAAATGCAGAGATAATAATGACCCGTGAGATTGGCCTAATGGTTCAGCAGCTGGCCGTTGAACGTAGACTCAGAATATTGTTACTGCCGGAGACCATAACCCGGGTAGACCAAATACTGAATTACCTTAAAATCGCATACCATGAAGAATGAAACAACTGGAGCCGAATTTGCTACCCTTTATGATGAAACCGACTGCAATATAATGAAAGTGGCCGAAGACTCACTGGATCCGAGAAGCGACAGGGTGAACGAATTGATTTTGTTTGCAAAGGAGGCCGCCATAAAAAGGATTGGCATTGCCAATTGCATCACTTTTGAAAAGGAGGCTATTATGCTTGAAGAGCGATTAACGGAAGAGGGTTTCAAAGTAGTGAGGGCTAACTGTAAATTGGGTAAAATGGCACGAAATGAAATACTGCCCGGATATCGTGGAAACTCTTGCAACCCAGCCGGACAGGCCAAAGTGCTTGAAGAGGGGCAATCGGAATTAAACTTGGTTCTCGGTTTGTGCGTAGGCCACGATATGGTATTCAATGCCAAGTCGAAGGCAATGACTTCTACCTTAATCGTAAAAGACAGGAAGTATCATCACCATGTTCTTGAAGCGTTTTCAATGGGTGTTAGCTTTTAAATTTAAAACATAAAATGAAGATTGTAAGTGTTATTGATAATATTAGCTGTTGCGATGATTTATATTCTGAGCATGGGCTGTCAATCTTTATTGAGCATGATGGTAAAAGGGTGTTGTTCGACACCGGACAAAGTGAAAAAATTGTCTCAAATGCAGCCAAGTTGAATATCGATCTTACGTTAGTCGATTATTTAGTGTTGAGTCACGGTCATTATGATCATATCGGAGGATTAATGCCCTTTTTGAGCGTGAATGGTCATGCCAAAATTGTGGTAGGGAGAGAAATCTTTCACCCGAGATTTCATCATGAAAAGGCGATAGGTTTTCCAAAGGATTTGGTTATCCCCGTGGATCGGCTGATTTATGTCAACGATCGGATGGAATTGTCCAGAAATCTGTTTGTGGTATCGAATATTCCCATTCGCTCCAAATCCGACCGGCATGTCGATGGATTTTTTGTCCAAAATGACTCTTCTGTTGTGCCTGATCAATTCATCGACGAATTGTATATTGTTGTTAAAAAGAAAAATAAAGCGGTTATTTTAAGCGGATGTTCTCATAATGGGATTCGTAACATTATTGGGGGTGTTCAGGACACGATGGGAGTGGATGTCGAAATTATTGTTGGCGGACTACACATCAGCAATGAATCTGAAGCATATGTTTCAGGATTGACAGAATACTTTAATAAAAGTAGTATAAATAAAATATATACATCGCATTGCACAGGTATAGATAAATATCATTTAATCCAAAAGCAACTTGGTGAGAGGATAGCTTATTTGTATACCGGAACCCAAATTGAATGTTAAACATTAAAATCGAAGTGAAAATGAAAATCGCGATTCCAACAAAGAATAACCGTGTAGATGCCCACTTTGGCCATTGTCAATATTACACGGTTTTTACAGTGGATGAAAAACAGGTCACCGCCAGGGAGATCATACCTTCTCCTCAGGGGTGCGGCTGTAAATCGGAAATTGCAACAACCCTTAAGCGTATCGGCGTTGAGGTGATGCTTGCCGGAAATATGGGGAACGGGGCCATCAATAAGGTTACCGGTGCCGGTATTCAGGTGGTGAAAGGTTGCGATGGTGATGTCGATATGCTGATTCGCTCATGGTTAAATGGCGAAGTAAAGGATTCGGGTACTTCATGCGATCACCATGAAGATGGGCATCAATGTATCCATTGAATAAAAAAAGAGGCTGAAACGTAGTTTCAGCCTCTTTTGATGAGGTCAGTGGCGGATTCGAACCGCCGTACACGGTTTTGCAGACCGCTGCCTAGCCACTCGGCCAACCGACCGGAATTGTGCCGCAAATATAGTCAATTTTCTTCTTTTGCCGCAAACCCAATCCAAAAAATGCGATTACCCAAAGAGGGTTACGCTCACGCTTGCCATTTCTCCTCCCATCGGGGGGGCCATTTTGGCAATTTTTACCCTCAGCTTCTTCACCTCCGGAAAATCGGCTTTAATATGCCTGACGATTCGCCCGGCAACGTGCTCCAACAGATTGGACGGCACAGCCATTTCGGCTTTCACGATATTGTAGACCATTTGGTAATTGATGGTTTGTGATAGGTCGTCGCTTATCGATGGCTGTTCAAGGTCGGTTTTCATCGAAAGGTCGACTGTAAAGCGGTTCCCGATTCGCTTCTCGGCATCAAAATAGCCATGAAAGGCATAAAATTCCATTCCTTCAATCTCAATTTTTCCCATAAAAATGTTTTGCACAAAATTAATCTATTTTTAAATCATACATTTTAGCGGTTGTATGTTAATCATTTCATCTAACTCTTATTACATTTGCCGTTCGGGCAATCCGTAAAATCTATTGTTGTTATGAGCGAAGAAATAAAAAAAGATGCGGAGGTAAAACTTCCGAATAACTTTATCCATCAGCAGATTATTGAAGATTTGGCTGCAGGGAAAAACGGGAATCGTGTGCATACCCGTTTCCCCCCCGAACCTAACGGCTATTTGCATATTGGCCACGCCAAATCGATCTGCCTCAATTTTGGTACAGCACAGAAGTTTGGCGGGTTGACCAACCTTCGCTTCGACGATACCAATCCGACAAAAGAAGATACCGAATATGTCGATTCGATTATGGAAGATGTTAAATGGCTTGGCTTCGATTGGGAAGACCGGCTCTTTTATGCCTCCGACTACTTTGATAAGTTGTATGATTTTGCGGTAGAACTGATTCGTCGCGGAAAGGCTTATGTCGACTTTCAAAGCCAGGAAGTTATCAGCGAACAGCGCGGTGCCCCTACCCGTCCGGGAATTGAAAGTCCATACCGAAATACATCACCTGAAGAAAACCTACAACTTTTCAGCAAAATGAAAGCAGGCGGTTTCAACGAAGGGGAATGCGTATTACGGGCTAAAATCGACATGACCTCGCCCAATATGCATATGAGAGACCCATTGATGTACCGAATCCTGAAACAACCGCATCACCGTACCGGCGATAAATGGTGCATCTATCCGATGTACGATTATGCCCACGGACAGTCGGACTATTGGGAAGGGATTACCCACTCCATTTGTACGCTCGAATTTGAGGTACACCGTCCCTTGTACGACTGGTTCGTGGAAGAACTTCGCGATACAGACTATCGCCCACGACAGATTGAATTCTCCAGGCTTAACCTCACCTACACGGTGATGAGCAAACGGAAGCTGCTCCAATTGGTGAAAGAAAACTTTGTAAAAGGGTGGGACGACCCCCGTATGCCTACCATTTGTGGTTTGCGCCGTCGGGGATATACCCCCGAAGCAATGCGTGCCTTTGCCGAAAAGGTGGGGGTAACCAAGGTGGATGGGGATACCGATGTGGCCGTATTGGAGTATTGTATCAGGGAAGACCTGAACCGCCGCGCACAACGTGTGATGGGGGTTATCGACCCGCTGAAGGTGGTCATTACCAACTATCCCGAGGGACAAGTAGAAGAGGTCGATGCCATCAACAACCCCGAAGACGAATCAATGGGTACCCGCAAAGTCCCATTCTCGAAAATACTTTATATCGAAAAAGAGGATTTTATGGAGAATCCACCTTCAAAATTCTTCCGACTGGCACCCGGCCGCGAAGTGAGGTTGCGTTATTCCTATTTCATTAAATGCAACAATGTCGTTAAAGACAGCGAAGGCAACATTGTTGAGCTGCGTTGCACCTACGACCCCGAAACCCGGGGCGGGAATGCCCCCGACGGGCGCAAGGTCAAAGCTACCCTCCATTGGGTTGCGGCTGATCAGGCAGTAAAAGCAGAGGTCAGGATGTACGATCGACTTTTCACCGTTTCTGATCCTGATGGTCAGAAGGATAAAGATTTTCTCGAGTTTCTGAACCCCGACTCGCTGAAGGTTTTATCGGAATGTTATGTCGAACCGTTTGTTCAATCGGCAAAAGCACTCGACTTCTTCCAATTCGAACGATTGGGCTATTTCAATGTAGACCCTGACGCTACCTCCGAAAAGCTGGTTTTCAATCGTACCGTTGCATTAAAAGATAGCTGGAAAGGTTAATACAATCCGGAAACAATATAATCCCTGTAGGAAAAGGCCCTTCAGGGATTTTTTTTTTGAAACGGATCGATCATGGCTCCCGATACTGTTTTGACCTCCGCCCCGGTTTCCGTTACTTTTAAACCGGTCAATCGTCGCTGTTCACATGTAATGTCGACCACGGTAAAGCACTGCTTATCCAATGCCATTTGTTTTTCGCTTCCCCAAAGAACGTTGCAAATTCATATCCGTTGCACATGAACTCCCCGTTGGGCCTGTTGCCAGAGTGTGTTGA
>CAYOJD010000002.1:38023-53933 GCA_964404205.1 uncultured Prolixibacteraceae bacterium | reverse complement strand
GCGGAGTTGAAGATACGGTATTTTCATTCGAACCAGTTAAGAAGGAGATAAGGAGCGCCAACGACTAAAATAAGTATACCGTGAATGCCGGATTTTCGATGCCGGTAAAGCGCTGTTCGTTCGATATGCACTTTTTTCAAACATTAATCCTTTTTTTATGAAGATGGGGTATCGGTTTTTTGAAAAGTTGCCGATTTTTGGGCTATCATTGATTACATAAACTAAATCGGATTAAGATGAAGAAATGGTTATTCGCACTTGCCATGTGCCCCACACTCTCATTCGGCCAGCCAACCATTGTAACAACCACAGAAACAATGCCCTGGCAGATTGGTGAACCGCTTGCGCCTGCACGGAACAGAATGGCTTCGGCCATTGTTGTCGATACCCAAACGACCTACCAAACCATTGAAGGCTTTGGCGGATGTTTCAACGAGCTGGGTTGGACATCGCTTTCGGCCCTTGCCGATGCCGACAGGCAAGCGATTCTGAAAGAGCTTTTTGCCAAAGGTATTGGAGCCAACTTTACCATTTGCCGAATGCCGGTTGGGGCGAACGACTTTTCGCTTGATTGGTATTCGTACAACGAAAATGAGGGCGATTTCGGTATGAAGAAGTTTTCGGTTGCAAACGATAAGAAGACTTTGATACCTTTTATCAAAGCAGCCCAGCAGTATGCCCCAACGCTGAAGATCTGGGCTTCGCCCTGGAGCCCGCCAACATGGATGAAGTGGAATAAACATTATGCATGCGCGGTGCCGCCGGCCCAACTCGATGCAAAATACAATAACCATCTGCCTGCCGACCGACAGGGCCGGGAGGGAACCAACATGTTTATTCAGCAAGAGGCTTACTTTAAAGCCTACGCCAAATATTTCTCAAAATTCATCGATGCTTATCAAAAGGAGGGGGTACGCATTGCAATGGTCATGCCTCAGAATGAATTTAATTCGTGCCAGATTTTTCCAAGCTGTACCTGGACGGCGCAGGGATTGGCCACTTTTGTCGGAAAATATCTGGGCCCGGCCATGGAGAGAAAAGGGGTCGAAGTGATGTTTGGAACGATGGAACGTCCTGCCGAGGCGCTTGTTGATACGATACTCAATGATCCGTTTTCGGGAAAATATGTGAAAGGTGTCGGTTTTCAGTGGGCGGGCAAAGAGGCCATTCCGGGGATTTATCACCGTTACCCCAATCTGAAGTTGTACCAGACCGAGCAGGAGTGCGGCGACGGGAAAAACAACTGGCAATATTGCACTTATGCCTGGTCGCTGATGAAACACTATCTTTCTAACGGCGTATCGTCTTATCTTTACTGGAATATTTCATTGGCCGAAGGAGGTGTCAGCCGTTGGGGCTGGAGCCAGAATTCGCTGGTTACCGTTAACACCGAAGCCAAGTCATTCCGTTACAATCATGAGTTTTATTTGCTGAAACACTTTAGCCATTATGTGATGCCGGGAGCCAAACGTGTTGCCAACACCGGGGGGTATTCCGATGCACTGGCCTTCCAAAACCCCGACCAATCGGTGGTGATTGTGATATTTAACGACAGGAATGAAGAGCAAAGCATGAATATCAGTATTAAAAACAAAGTTTATCAGGCCGTTTTGCCGGCAAGCTCGTTTAGTACTATCGTTGCACCGTAATGGGTTCAGAAAATGTCGAATGTTTTTTTTCGCTTTTCGGCCATCTGATAGAATAATCCTGTGAATTCGGGCTTTGCCCCTGTGAGCAGGATTATTTTTGTCCCCTTTTCGCGGGCATAGGGATTGGTCACTTCGCCGATCGCTTTACAGGCTTTAAAAAGATTGATGATTTCGATGCCGGGCTCTTCGCCAATAAGTAAGATGTTGGTAATCTTTTCCTTTCGCGGTAACCAGTTGATATAATCGGTATTGAACGAATAGGCTTCGGCCATTTTCCCCCGGTTGTAGTAGTTGACAGCCCCGGTTTGGCCATAATTATCGCAGAAAACGATGGTTTCGGCAAGTTCTTCTTCGGGAATGGAGCGATAGGCAATCAATGTTTTTTCGGCCATTTCGCGCCAGCCTACCATATCGGCAAAATCCTGTGGAAGCTGATGGTTTTTACCATCTTCCCAACGCAAAAGCCCCATTTTTTCATAGCTTCCGCGGTTGGCTACAATTTGGGCCGGGCTTTGAACGGGCATGAGCAGTTTGGCGATTCCGGCAAATACAACCATGTTCGTTACCATCATTAAGCCCATTACCGGTGCCTTCCAGCGTTTAAGTATTTTCTCGATAAACAGACTCCCGACAGCAAATAGTACAGGATAAAGGCCTATGGCATAATAACTTTTTGCCCGGGTAGCTATGTATATTGCCATTGTCAGCACAAAGACGATTCCGATAAAGCGATACTTTTTAAACGGTTTATAGAAGAAAAGTGCCCCGATGGCCGGAATGGTTATGACTCCCAGTAAACCATACATCAGTTGGTCGGCGATAAACCCAATGCGGCTAACATGGACCAGTTGCGATTGGTTAAGGGCATTCATGTGCTGAATCACGGGGAAATCGTTTTGATATTGCCAAATCAGGTTCGGAAGAATCAGGATCAGGCATAATGCAAAGGCCTGCCAAAGGGCTTTGGTCTGGAATATTCTTCGGTATTCGGTCAGCGCAATGGCCGCCAAAAGCGAAAAAACCGGAAATACGATGTTGTACTTGTTGTAAAAGCCCAACGCAATGGCCACCGCCAGGGCGTACAACCATCGTGTGCCGGAACTGTTTATATACCGGACAGCCAGCCAGAATATAGCGGTGAAGGCCAGAATATCAAACGAATTGGGCTGAAAAAGCAGGTTAATCCTTAACAGGACAGAAAAGGCAAGGTAGGTAGTTGCCATGGCGCAAGCCCACTTTTGGCCTCCCATCTCTTCGGTCAGTTTCCAGACCAGAATAATGGTTGCTGCGCCAAAAAGAGCAGGGAAGAGTCGGATCCAAAATAACCCTCCGCCCAAAAGATAGATAAGGTGCGATATCCACGACGTGAGCGGGGGAACCGAAATGTAGCCCCATGCGGGATGAAAAGCCTGATCGAGGTGGAGGAATTCGTCGCGGTGCAACTCGTAAGCCGGGTTGAGAAAAAGGAACTGCAGGGTCAGTTTTGTGACCACAATCAGGATAAGCATCCAGTAATGGCGTAAAAATCGATTTATGGAGGGTGCTCTCATGTTGACCAATCGGCAAAATGATTTCAGGAAGCCGATTGGTCGAAGTTAATGTAAATCCGGCGTTTCAGGTGCGCCCAGTAGGTAAAAGTTTTCCGATTTTCCGATGGGTATAGATAACGGTGAAAATGGCTGCACTCCAGTTGGCGATAAAGATTCCCCACCAGATTCCTTTTGTTCCCCAGCCTAAATCGACGGCCAGCAGCAGGAAAAGCGGGTAAGGGACAAGAAACTGGCGGTATGAGCCCACAAAAATGGCGTAATAGGGAAGCTTCATCCCCTGAAGGGTAGAGACGGAGATATTCAGGAAGATATAAGAAAAGAAAAAGAGTACTGCGATCCCGAGATATTCCTTGCCGATTTCAATGACTTGGATGTCGGAAGTGAATAGGTTCATCAGTGGTCCGGCGAAAATGGCAACGCCGGCAATCCCCAGTGTCATAATGGCCAATCCGTAAGCGATATTGAGCTTCCACGAGAGAAAGATACGTTCGGGTAAGCCGGCCCCAAGATTTTGTGCCGTGATGGTGAGTGCCGAAACACTTAACCCGATGGTGGGGAGCAGGGCCAGCTGCTCAATTCGGGTGGCTATACCGTAGGCTGCAACCGCTTCTTTGCCAAACTTTGCCGCAAAAAAGGTGATGATAAAGATTCCAACGGCTATGCTGAACATATTGAGGCTTGCCGGAAAACCCTGCTTAAAAAGGTCGGCAAAGATATTGGATCGGGGATAAAAATCGTGAAGCTTTGCGCCGTCGAATAATCTCTTTTTGCGGATAGTAAACAGCAGATACAAGGTGCCAAGCGCCTGGATAAAAATGGTTGAGATGGCTACACCTTTGATGCCCAATGCCGGAATACCCAGTCCGCCAAACATAAGCCATGGATCCAGAATGACGTTAAGAAAGAAGCCGGCTATCAAAAAATTTCGAAAGGTTTTGGTGTCGCCGCGCGAATTAAGCATCGCGTTTAGGGCACTGTTGCCCAGAAAAAAGATGACACCAACAAGAATGATATTCATGTACTGCAACGCAATATCGAGGTAGGTATCGTTTGCACCCAATAATCGAAAGAGCGATGGAGCGGCCAGCCAGCCAATGAAAGCCAGGATGATAGAGTTGACAAGCGAAAAGGTGATGGATTGAAAACCATAGCTTGTGGCTTTGTCATTCTCCCCGGCCCCAAGCGACTGCGAGATAAGCGCGGTGGTTCCGGTTCCCATACCCATTCCAACCGATAGAATGATAAAAAAGACCGGGAACGAGAGCGAAAGTGCGGCCAGTGCCGTAGTCGATATCATGCCTGCAAAATAGGTGTCGACAACATTGAAAAGGGTATTGAAAATCATGCCCACGCTCGATGGGAGGGCAATCTTTCGAATCAACTGAGAAATGGGTTCTCTTCTGAAATCTGGTGAACTATGCATTTGTTATGGTAAAAACATCCGGGCAGTTATACGGCGGTTTGGCTGAAGTGTTTTGTTTTTAAAACTTTATTGTTGTTGTAAAGGTTATTTTAAATCCAAATTTTCTGGTGTAAATTGTATACGGACAACAACTAACATTTAAAGTTTCGGAAAGGAGCCAAAAAATGAAAATCTCGTTTAAGATAGATTACCAAACCGTCTGGGGTGAGACCCTGCTGATTACAGGCTCGTCGCCATCGTTTGGAGCATGGGATCCTCAAAAAGCAGTTGAAATGCAGAACCTTTACCCCGGAGAGTGGATGTATGAATTTACAGAAACCCCGGATGAAGATTTGCATTACAATTATTTGTTGCGCGATGTTAATGGAAATCTGGTCAAAGAGTGGGGAAAGCCCCGGAAAGTGGATAAGCGTGCTTCGTTCTACAGCGAAATCAGATTGCGCGATTTCTGGCGAAGCCCGAAAGATGCGGAATCGGTTATGTTTTCGTCGGCCTTTACCAAGGTGCTGATGCGTCGACGAAATCATGAGAAGGGAGTTGAAAACGAACCTTTTAAACGCAATCTGCGCATTCAGGTGCATGTGCCAAGGGTCGATCCAAAATATGTTGTTGCCCTTTTGGGCAATCAACCGGCACTGGGCGAGTGGGATGAAAACCGTCTCCTGATAATGGATGAATCGGAATTTCCACTTTGGAAGATTGATATCGATGCCTCGCAACTGACTTTTCCGATACAGTTCAAATACCTTATTTACGACAAAGCCAGAAAAAAAGTGGTCACATGGGAAGAGGGCAGCAACCGCATGATCCGTGACTTCGTCTGTAAAGCCGAGAAAAGCATGAAAGTGCATACCGACGAACGGTTTCGCTTTCCATTAGGACACTGGCGGGGCGCAGGGGTGGCTATCCCGCTTTTCTCGCTGCGAACCAGTGAAAGCGGCGGAATAGGTGAGTTTCCGGATCTCATTAAACTGGTCGATTGGGCCAAAAACAGCGGTATCAGGATGATTCAGCTTTTGCCGCTGAATGAAACCGTTGCCACGCATAGCTGGGTCGATTCTTATCCCTATAAATCTATCTCGACCATCGCACTCCATCCTGTCTATCTCAACATCAATAAGATGGGCGTACTGAATGAAGAGAGCCTGATGGTAGGGTTTATCCATGCCCTTTCGGGGTTCAATGCCCGTGAGTCAGTTCATTACGACGAGGTACACAAAGTAAAGTCGAAATTCTTTAAACTGATTTTCGACCAACAGATGGAATCGTTCCTGCAAGAGCCGGGATATCTGAAATTCTTCGGAGAGAACAAAGATTGGCTTATCCCTTATGCCGCCTATTGCTATCTGCGCGATCGCAACAAAACGCCTAACTTCAGGAACTGGAGCGAATATTCTCTCTATAATAAGGCTGAAATAGAAAACCTTTGTTCACCTTCACAGCCCCATTTCCCCGATATTGCCGTGCATTATTTCATTCAATATCATGCCCACAAGCAATTGAGCGAAGCGGTTGAATATGCCCGTGCCAATGGGGTGGTATTGAAAGGCGATATCCCGATTGGCATTAGTCCCAATAGTATCGAGGCATGGACGCAGCCTGAATTTTTCAATCTGGGACAACAGGCCGGGGCGCCACCTGATGCTTTTGCCTATTCGGGCCAAAACTGGGGCTTCCCAACCTACAACTGGGAGACAATGGCCAAAGATGGTTACAACTGGTGGAAAAAACGGCTGCTTCATTTGTCGAAATATTTCGATGCTTACCGAATCGATCATATTCTCGGCTTCTTCAGGATATGGGAAATTCCCGTCGATCAGGTGCTGGGCACTATGGGCCATTTTAACCCTGCTTTGCCCTACACACGCGATGAGATTATCGATCGCGGAATTTTATTCAACGAAGAACGGTTTACGAAGCCTTATATCCGTGAATATTTTCTTCACGAACTGTTTGGCGAGCTGACCGATGAAGTGAAAATCGATTTTCTAAAAGAATACGAACCGGGGAAATACAATTTGAAGTCGACGTTCGATACACAACGAAAAATTTGGGATTATTTCGAGAAGCATAAAAAAGGCGACGATTTGGATGGTCGCGAGACCCGGTTGCGCGAAGGGTTGTGTGCTTTGGTCGCCGAAGTGCTTTTTGTTCGGGATCCTTATCATCCGTCGAGGTTCCATCCCAGAATTGCTTTTCATGATACCAATTCGTACCTGAACCTAAGCGATCAGACCAGGTTTGCGCTGGATGAACTTTACATCGAATATTTCTACAATCGGCATGAACAGTTCTGGCGGGCCGAAGCGATGAAGAAGTTACCTGAAATTGTTCGCAGTACCGATATGCTGGTTTGTGGCGAAGATTTGGGAATGGTGCCCGATTGTGTGCCCGGCGTAATGCGAGAATTGGGAATTTTAAGTCTGGAGATACAGCGGATGCCTAAAGATCCCAATATAGAGTTTGGCCACCCGGCTGATGCGCCTTACCTGTCGGTCTGCTCAACTTCAACGCACGACACTTCGACGTTGCGTGGCTGGTGGGAAGAAGACAGAGGTGCCAGCGATCGCTTTTTTAGGACCTTGCTTGGGCAGAAAGGCGATTTCCCTCACTACCTCGAGACATGGGTTGCGCGTGAGATTCTTAACCAGCATCTTTGGTCGCCCGCAATGTGGGCTATTTTTCCTATTCAGGATTTGCTGGCCATCGATGAAACGTTACGTCGTGAAGAGGTGGATAACGAACGAATCAATATTCCGGCCATTGCCCAGCATTACTGGCGTTACCGGATGCACCTTACGATTGAAGATCTGCTGAAAGCAAACCGGTTCAATAGCGAATTGCTGAACATGATAACCCATACGGGACGTCATCACGAGGATTGATTTCTGCTGTTTACCGATAAATTGCCGCCATTCGCCGATTCGGACTTCCTTTTGGATACGGGTCGGCTTATTTTTGAAAGGTAATTGAAATTTGACAAATAAATTTTTCATCATGGAAATCATAAACAATCCTTACGAAAATGACAACCGCGGCGCAAGGCGCCATGAGCGTCATCACAGCACCGAATCACGCATGTTCCTCGGATTGGTATTCGTTCTGGTTGGAACAGTATTAATTTTTGATAATCTTGGAATCCTTTCCAACGATTTTACACGGGTAGTCATCAGTTGGCCAATGCTGTTAATTGCCATCGGGCTTTATAACCTGTTGAGGCGTTCGGCCACCGGCGGGCTAATCATGATAGCTATTGGTACCTATTTTCTGGTTCCACGCATGTTCGATATCCCCTGGAATTACTTCTCGACCTTTTGGCCGGCCTTGTTGGTTATCGCGGGTCTGATTTTTATTTTTCGTTCAAAAAAAAACCGCGAGCCCTGGCATGAAATGACCGAGGGCGTGACCGATAACCGAAATGATTTTATTGACGAGACCGCTATTTTTGGAGGACGTGTTGTCAATGTAACCTCCGATAACTTTAAAGGCGGCGATGTTACCTCTATCTTTGGCGGATCAACCATCAATTTGCTTCATGCCAAACCGGCCGAGAACTGTATGATTGATGTCACAGCCATCTTTGGCGGGAGTAAATTGATTATACCTGAAGATTGGGAAGTTAAAACCGAAGTGACCGCTATTTTTGGAGGTTTTCAGGACAAAAGAAGCCAGTCGGTATTGGCCCGGACCAATAAAACCAAAGTAGTACGCATCAACGGTGTAACTATCTTTGGGGGTGGCGAAATCATCTCAATGCCTTGATAAAAAGTTAGAAGGATGGAAAACCCCTTTCTGGTTCGAAAAACCACGGTTGGCATATATTGGTCAGTTTTATTCATCGTTAGCGCCATTCAGGCGGTATTCAACACCATATCGGGAATACTGCCTGTTGGCATTTCAGTTGCCGACGGATTGGTTTTCGGTTTTTTGATTGGTGCCTTTGGCCTGGCCATTTGGTTTGTCACCCGTTACAACAATCTCGAGAACAGTTCAGTAATGCAGATTTGTACAAGCCATCTGGTGGCAGCCGTTGTATTTGCCATTTCGTGGGTATTGTCTGCATCGCTTGTAACGAGGTTGTTGGTTGCATCAGAAAGCTATTCGCTCTATTTAAAATCAGTTTTTACAATCCGGCTGGTCTTTGGTTTAATTTTTTATGTTGTCCTGACGTCCATCTATTATCTTTTTATACTCTATTGGAACAACAAACTGAAGGTTACGCGCGAAATTGAGTTGCAGAAACAGGTTCGCGAGGCACAACTGAAGGCGCTTAAATCGCAGATAAACCCACACTTCCTGTTCAACAGTCTTAATTCCATTGCGTCACTTACCCAGGTCGATCCATTGCGGGCACACCAAATGGTTGTCGATCTGTCGGGCTTCATGCGGGCTTCGTTACGAAATCATGAAAATGAAATGGTGACGCTTTCCGACGAACTGCGCACCATCACACTTTATCTTCAAATCGAAAAGAACCGTTTTGGCGAAATGCTCGATTACCGTTTCGAGGTTCCTGAAAGTTGTCTCGGATGGCGGTTGCCCAACCTGCTATTGCAACCTCTTTTCGAGAATGCCATCAAATACGGGGTTTACGAATCATTGATCCCAGTGGTTATCGAGCTGAAAGCCGCTTGTGGGAACGAAGGACTGGAATTGACCCTTTCGAATGATTTTGATCCGGAGGCTATTCCGCAAAGGGGCGAAGGTGTTGGACTGCAAAATGTACAGGATCGCTTGCGAATTGTTTACGGAAGCAACCAGCTAATGCATATCGAGAAGAATAAAAACCGCTTTACGGTAAGATTATTAATCCCCAATCAACAAATGGCAAATTAGCAGATGACAGACAAAATAAAAACATTGATCATCGATGACGAGCCTCTGGCAAGAAGCCTGTTGCGCAAAATGCTGTCTGACGACGAGCGAATTGAAGTTGTCGGCGAATGTGGAAACGGATTTGAAGGCGCACTTGTCATTCAGGAATTGAAACCAGATTTGGTTTTTCTCGATATTCAGATGCCCAAAATCAACGGGTTCGAGATGCTCGAATTACTAAGTGAACCACCAATGATTGTTTTCTCGACGGCCTACGAGCAATATGCTATCAAGGCTTTCGAGTCCAATGCAGTCGATTATCTGCTGAAGCCATATCCGGCAGAGCGGGTAAAAGTAGCTATCGATAAGGCGATTGCCAAAAATGGAAGCCTCCATCAGTCCCGGCAGGAAATTGAATCGCTGATTCATACCCACGATACTGAAATGGGGTTGCTTAACCGCGTTGTGGTTAAATCGGGAAAGAAGATTCAGGTTATTCCGGTCGATTCCATCGACTATATCGAATCGCAGGACGACTTTGTGATGATATATTGTGCCGAAGGCCATTTTCTGAAACAGAAGACGATGAAATTTTTCGAAGAACATCTCGAACCCGCAAAATTTATACGGGTTCACCGTTCGTACATGGTTAATGTCACACAAATAGCCGAACTGCAACAATATGGTAAAGATTCGTGGATAGTGGTTACCCGTCGGGGTGCTAAACTGAAGGTGAGCAAGTCGGGCTATGCACTGCTGAAGGAGTTGCTAAATATATGATTCCGAACAATAACTGATTTTATAAAAGGTTAATTTGGCCTTTTTTTGTTTTTGCGATGGATTCTAATGTGTTCATTGTGAGGTAATTTATGGCTTAGTTAAAATGAAATAACAAACAAAGCAAACGTTTGCCTGAAATGGACGGCTACTGACATATGAAAATTGCCTGCTTTTATCTTTTTTTGTGCAGAATTTCAAACGATAAAATCAGGTGACAGAATTAACCAACAACTTTATTCCCGAGAGGTTACAATCCATCGATCCGCTGCTCCTTTGGGGCGGGGTTATTGTGGCGTTGGTACTGCTGTCGTTTGGGTTCTACACACTCATCAACTGGCTTCGCCGGAAACCGGCAAGAGGCCGTAAACTCTCTTTCCGCGAAAGGCTTCAGTTTCGGCGGGCTACAATACTCCTTAAAGGTGACAAAGGTTACAAACCACGCATGGTAACCATGTCGATACAAAACCCGGGCAAGCGTCCGGTCGATTTGCAGGCCCCTGTATTGATTTTTAAGCGGTGGACCAGCCGCAGAAAATTCAGATTGAATTCCATTAGTGGATTTGATGACTTCCCGATATGGCTTGAACCCGGCTACGAAGCCAAATGGGAAATCGATTTGGAACAATTTTATAACCGCATTCCCGAACTGCGCAGGGCTTGCCGGCTAAGCATAGAGATGAAGGAGATTTCGGGCAAAAGGTTTATCAGCCGCGATTTGAGGTTAAAATGGATGTAGGCGAATGAGAAAGTGGGTTTTTAATCATATTGATTTTAACCGGTATCCGGTTTATCATGGGAATGATTTGGGTGTTTTTTGGAGCCTGAATCAAACCTCGGTTCGCATTTGGGCCCCTACGGCTCAAAAGGTGATAATGAGGCTTTATACCGCTGCTACCGCAGCAATCGCATCAACCGAAATCTTTCTGACCAAAAGCGATAACGGTACATGGCAAACGACTCTGAACGGAAATCACGAAGGGAAGTTCTACACTTTTCAAATCAACGACGGGAAAGGGTGGCTCAACGAATGTCCTGACATCTATGCCCGGGCTACCGGAATCAACGGTCTTCGCGGGATGATTTACCATCCGGAAAAATCGCATCCCGAAGGTTGGGAAAAGGATAAGCGTTGCACCACAGAAAACCCTGCCGGGATGATTATTTATGAGTCGCATGTGCGCGATTTTTCTATCTCGGCTACTTCAGGTGTAGCGCATCGGGGGAAATACCTCGGCTTTACCGAACGGGGCACCAAACTCCCGACAGGTGAAACCACCGGGATCGACCATCTGGCGGAATTGGGTATCACCCATGTCCATTTGCTGCCTGTTTCTGACTTTTATACGGTCGACGAGTCGATGGAACGGCCACAGTACAACTGGGGCTACGACCCGCTCAATTACAACACCCCGGAAGGTTGGTATTCAACATCTCCGTCCGACGGCTACTGCCGGATAAAGGAGCTCAAGCAATTGGTAATGGCATTGCACCGGTTGGGTATCGGGGTGATTATCGATGTGGTGTACAACCATACCGGACTGATTTTTGATTCGTGGTTCAACCAGACCGTTCCGGGCTATTTTTATCGGCAACGGAGCGATGGCACTTTTTCTGACGCCAGCGGCTGCGGAAACGAAATCGCTTCGGAACGCGAAATGGTGAGAAAGTATATTGTCGATTCGGTGGCTTATTGGGCCGAAGAGTATCATCTCGATGGCTTCCGCTTCGACTTGATGGGGATTCTCGATATCGAAACGATGAACCAAATCCGAGCGAGGCTGGATACTATCGACCCCAATATTTTCATTTATGGCGAGGGTTGGGCTGGCGGCGAGAGCCCGCTGCCCGAAAATCAGCGTGCTGTAAAACTCAATACTCATCGTTTGGATAGGATAGCGTCGTTCAGCGATGATATGCGCGATGGGCTGAAAGGTTCACCTTTCGACCGTTACAGTACCGGCTTTATCAGTGGATTGACCCTTCGTGAGGAAGGGGTTAAGTTTTCAATTGCCGGAGCCATTCCGCACGACCAGATTGTAAATCATTTTGTCGATTCGTCGCGGCAGCCGTGGGCCAAAGAGCCTGTTCAGTGCATCAATTACGTTTCGTGCCACGACAATTACACCTTGTTCGACAAGCTGCAATATTCCTGTCCGGAAGCATCGCCTGAAACCATCGACAGGATGACCAAACTGGCATTGGCCATTATTCTCACTTCGCAAGGCGTTCCGTTGCTTCACTCAGGAGTCGAGATGAAAAGGAGCAAGGGGGGGCATCACGATTCGTACCGCTCGCCCGACGAGGTGAACCAGATTGACTGGACCCTGAAAGCCGAAAATGGCCACATTGTTGATTATACCCGTAAATGCATCGCGTTGCGCCATCAGCATCCGGCATTCAGGATGAAATCAGCCGAGATGGTACGGGAGAAGTTACGTTTTCTCAACCACTATATTCCGGGAACCATTGTGTACGAGCTCTGCGACCATGCCAACGGCGATAGCTGGAAACGCATTTTAGTGATGTTCAACGGAAATAACTATTCGGTTGAATATGAGATTCCGACCGAAAGATGGACCATTATCGCGCAAAACGGCGAAATTTATCCTTCAGGGGTTGGTCATGTCACTACCGGAAAGGTTCGTCTTCACCCTGTCTCGATGATGTTGCTGGCGCTCGAAGATTAAAATGCCGCCAGCAGTAAATTGATATCGGTATCCGGAAGGTTTGTCAATTGCCCGATATCGTGATTGGTGAGGATGCCATTGTAAAGATAAATTCCATCCCTGAACCCGTTATTGCCTTTGATATAGCTGTTTATACCTCCCGATTCGCCAATCTCAAGCAATGTTGGGGCAATAATGTTGCTCAAGGCTATCGAGGCGGTGCGGGCCACACGCGAAGTGATGTTGGGTACACAGTAGTGGATTACCCCATGCTCGGTATAAGTGGGTTTTTTCAGATTGGTGATTCTTGAAGTTTCGAAGCACCCCCCCTGAATCACATTCAAATCGATAATGACCGAGTTTTCTTTCATCCCCTTCACCATCTCTTCGGGAACTATCAACCTGGGTACCTGGTTCACCGGAAGGGCACCAATGGCCACTTCAGCCGTTCGCAAAGCTTTTTTTAGCGCTTTTGGGTGAAATACAGATGTAAAAATGCGCTGCCCCAGCCGGGACTGCAAATCCATTAGCTTATAAATCGAATCGTCGAAAACCTTGACTTCAGCACCAAAAGCCAGTGCGGTGCGGGCTGCAAATTCGGCCACCTTTCCTGAGCCCAGAATCACCACTTCTGTAGGGGCAATGCCGGTTACCGAACCTAAGATTACCCCTTTCCCGTTTCGCGCCGAGCTCAGATATTCACTGGCCACAATCATGGCCACATTTCCGGCTATCTCGCTCGATACCTGGATAAACGGATAGATGCCATGTTCGTCTTTGATAAATTCGTAACCCACGGCTGTTACCTTTTTGCGCATCAGCCGTTTGACCGAATCCTGTGTCATCAGTGTAATGTAAACGGGCGAGAAAAGCAATTGGTTGCCTTTCATCAATTCGGCCTCTTCTTCAGTAAAAGGCGACATCTTTAGCACAATATCACACCTGAAAACCTCTTCCTGGGTTTTACACACGATTGCCCCGGCTTCGGCATATTGCTTGTCGCTGTAGTTGGCGGTTTTTCCTGCTCCTGCCTGAATATAAATCTCGTGGCCGTTACAAACCAGCAGTTCGACCGATTGCGGGGTCAGAGGGATACGATATTCGATAGCCGAAGCATTGTCGGGGATACCAATGTTGAGTTTGATATTTCTTTTTCCCGGTTTGAATAGCTCTTCGCGCGGAATCAGCTGTGCTTCGGGAAGTGTGGCAACTCTTCCGACCCTTCTCTGGTTCATAATGTTTGGATACTAAATTTTCGACTCAATAATTCTTTTGCCATCATCGGTTTCGGTGATAAAAACCTTGATTGTATTCATTGGAAGCAATGGTTCAATGAGTTCGGGCCATTCGATAAAACAATATTCGCCACTGAAGAAATAATCTTCATAGCCAAAATCGAATGCTTCGCCAATATTTTTAATCCGATAGAAATCAAAGTGGTAAATAGGCTTGCCGGTCGTTGTTCCATATTCGTTAATCAACGCGAAAGTGGGCGAAGTAACATAATCGGCCACATGAAGGTTGTCGCACAAGGCTTTGATAAATGTTGTTTTACCGGCCCCCATTTTCCCGTAAAAGGCAAAAATACGGTCGGCCGGGTGAGCACTTAAAAAGTTTTGTGCAATATGGTCAATCTCTTTGAGAGCGGTAAGTTCTGCTTTAAACATATTGATGTACGTCGAAATTTTATTCAATTTTAATCAAAATCTGCCGTTAAAAAAAGAGGGGTGGTTCTGATTGGAGCCGTTGGGTTTTTAAATGGGCAAATGAATTGACAAAAAGCATCTTTCTGAATTGATTTTTTATCTTAATTTTGAAATCAAAATCAACAACAGATAAATTATTGTTTATGAACATTCCATCAAATCTGAAATACACGAAAGATCACGAATGGATCCGTGTTGAAGGCGAAGAGGCTGTAATCGGGATTACCGATTTTGCCCAGGGCGAACTGGGTGATATTGTCTTCCTGGAAATCGAAACCGTTGGCGAAACGCTTGAACAGGAAGAGGTATTCGGTACCGTTGAGGCTGTTAAAACCGTTTCTGATCTTTTTATGCCTGTATCGGGCGAAGTACTCGAGGTAAACCCCGAACTGGAAGCGACTCCCGAACTGGTCAATAAAGATCCTTACGGAAAGGGTTGGTTGATTAAAATCGCCATCAAAGATGTTTCGCAATTGGCTGATTTGCTTTCGGCTGACGAATACAAGGCTCAGGTTGGGGCATAATCATGCTTTGATGAAAAAACAGAAGCGCCGGAGAGAAATCTTCGGCGTGTTTTGTTTCAGTAAGATGAGCGGTTAACCCTCTTTCCCAAGCCATTTATAAATGGTTCCGCCGAGTATTCCTCCAATAATCGGGGCTACCCAAAAAAGCCATAACTGCTGCAAAGCCCAGCCATCGGCAAACAACGCCACACCTGTACTGCGCGCCGGATTAACCGAAGTGTTGGTTACCGGAATGCTGATAAGGTGTATCAAGGTAAGCGCTAAACCAATAGCTACCGGAGCCAGGCCCTGCGGGGCTTTCTTATCGGTTGAACCCATAATGATAATCAGGAACATGCAGGTTAACACAACCTCGATAACGAGTGCCGAAACCAGCGAGTAGCCGTGCGGCGAATGTTCGCCGTAACCATTCGAAGCGAAACCTCCCGGCTGCCATCCATCCACTCCACTGGCAATCAGATAAAGTACTGCCCCTGCAATGGCCCCGCCAATGACCTGGGCAACAATGTAGGGCAACAGCTCTTTGGCCGGGAACCGCCCTCCGGCCCAAAGACCGATTGAGACAGCCGGGTTGAGGTGACAACCCGAGATATGGCCAATGGCAAATGCCATTGTCAGCACGGTTAACCCAAAGGCCAGTGCCACGCCTGCATAACCAATTCCAAGGTTTGGGATGCCTGCAGCCAAAACTGCGCTGCCGCATCCGCCAAATACCAACCAGAATGTACCGAAAAGCTCGGCACTGAAACGTTTTGACATAGGTACCATAATGAATGATTTTAGTTAATAAGCGTTAT
>CAYOJD010000002.1:0-38013 GCA_964404205.1 uncultured Prolixibacteraceae bacterium | reverse complement strand
CGTTATCACACGATTGAACTTTTGCCGGTTGGCCACCGGCCGGATTCATTTCTTATAAAGATAACAAAAATTCAATTCAAATGGTATAGTTCTGGGATGAAATGAATTAAACCGGTTTTGCAGGGCTATCTGTCCCGAATCTAATTTGTTTTCCCCTATTCGACCCTGTTTTCACGTTGCGCCAATCCTCTTTTTTCGGTATCTTTCGGTTGATTTAAATAAAAAGTCGTGAAAGTTAAAGCAGGAAAAATATTGCTCTGGACAGGGGCAATCGTAATGACTACTCTGGTATTGCTTTTTGTCTTTATTTCACCCATTGCCAAAATGGTGATTGAAAAGAACAGCGAAAAATGGACAGGACGGAAGATTACGATGGATGCCCTGTTTATCAATCTTTTGGGTCTCGACGCCAAAATTGAAGGCCTCAAAATGTACGAAGCCGGGAGCGATACCCTATTTTTGGGTGCCGAAAAGGTACATGCCAACCTCTCTTTTTTCGGGTTATTGAAAGGCGAATACAATGTCAAGCCGGTCGAAGTGACATCGCCTTATCTGGTTATTGAACAGTCGGCCAAAGGGTTTAATTACGACGATTTATATACCCGCTTTACAGCCGAAGATACCCTGGCAACCGATACTGCTTCAGCCCCTTTGCACTATCGTATCGAAGCGGTTACGCTGAGCGGGGGAAAATTAATCTATCGCGATAAGGTTGCCAATCAGGAAATTGTAGTGGAAAAACTGAATCTGTTCTGTCCGCTGATTGCCTCCGATACCGCTGATATCGATCTGAAAACCGATTTCTCTCTGCAAACCGGCGGCGATTTTATCGCTTCGGTTCAGTTGAATACCAACACATTCAATTATCGTGTCGATGGCGATATTGCCCAGCTGAACCTGCGGCTTTTCGATCCCTATCTGAAGGATATAATGAAATCGTCAGGTTTCGGCGGAATGATAAGCAGCCACTTGCAGCTGGCCGGTAACTTCGACAAACCTGCCGAGGTGGCGCTAAAGGGCGAATTAAACCTGTCAGACTTCTTCCTGAATGACGAAAAAGGGGAGACGGTAACATCCTGGAGAAACTTTGCGCTCGGCATCGATACGCTCAATGTTGCCTCCAACCTTTATGCCATCGATAAAATCACACTCGACGATCCCTATCTGCTTTTCGAAATGTATCAGGAGAGCAACAATTTTACCATGATGATGCTACCCGACGAAAGTGCAACCACCGAAAGCGATTCGAGCGTGATCGACTATTCCAACCCTTTCACGATGATGGCCGACTATATCAAAGATATCAGTAAAACATACCTAATCAGCAACTACACGGCCAACAATGTGCTTATCAACAATGGCCATTTGGTTTACAAGGATTATACGCTCGAAGATAAGTTCACCTACGATATGGAAGAGCTACAGTTGCAGTCGGGACGGATTGATTCAAAGAGCGACAGTGTCTCGTTCGATGTTAGTTTGCTGGCCAACCGTTCGGGGCGAATGAATGCCCACCTTGCCTTCGACCCGCGTGATTATCAAAATATGGCCATCAACTATACGGTGAAAAACATGCGCATCTCGGATTTCAATCCCTACTCGAAATTCTATGTCGCCCATGCTTTTGTGGAAGGAATGCTGAATTATAGCAACTCCACCCGGATTCACAATGGAATGTTAAAGAGTAGCAATGTGCTTGACATTAAGAAGATTGAAATAAGCCGCAGGATTAAGGGGAAAGGGTTATATGCACTTCCGCTTCGTTTGGCAGTAGCATTGCTGCGCGACGGGAACGGGAATGTTAATCTGGATATTCCTGTCGAAGGAAACCTGAAGGATCCCAAATACAAATTGGGAAAAGTGATTTGGCAGATTTTGAAAAATATTGTGGTCAAGGCGGCAACAGCTCCTTTTAAAATGCTGGCCAATCTTTTTGGGGGCAACGAGAAGGAGTTGGAATATGTCCCCTTCGATTACCTGCAACAGCAATTCGACAACCGCCAGATGAAGAACCTCGATTTTCTGGCCAAATCGCTCGAAGCGAAACCCGAGATGAACCTTTCGCTGGTGCAGATAGCCAGTCGCGAACGGGAGAAAGAGATGCTGGCGATGGCCGAAGCCAAGAAAAGGTTCTATACCGCTACAGTTAACCCGTCGGCGAAAGATAGTATGACTGCCGTCGACCTGAAAGCTTTGGATAAAATCTCCAATCGCGACTCCCTTTTTACCCTTTGGCTGAACCAGCAGTTGCTGCCGCAGGATATGTCGCTGATGCCCAACGAAGACAAAACCCTAAAGTTGCTGGGCGAACCGCTGCTTAACCAACAGGTCGACTCCCTCTTTTCTCGTCGTAACCAATTGTTGTACAATTATTTCGTTAACGAACGAAAAGTTGATGCCAAGCGGGTAAAAATTACCAATACCGGTGACGAGAAATCGGCCCAGTTCGAAAGTACCCCACGCTATAAAGTCACTTTCTTTGTCGACGAAGGAGAGATGGATGGAGTTGAACCGGTAAAAGAGTAACATTTAGCCTTTATTGCCTATCTTTGCGCCCAACATTCAAAAGCGTAAAACATTAGGTTATGAGCGAAAGAAAAGTGAGGGTGCGTTTTGCCCCAAGTCCAACCGGGCCATTACACATGGGCGGAGTCCGCACCGCATTGTTTAACTACCTGTTTGCCAAACATCATGGCGGCGATTTCCTGTTGCGCATCGAAGATACCGACCAGAACCGTTATGTTCCCGGAGCCGAGGCCTATATCATGGAGGCGCTCGGGTGGTGTGGCATCAAAATCGATGAAGGGCCACGCGAAGGGGGTCCTCACGGTCCTTACCGCCAAAGCGAACGCAAAGCGCTCTACCGTCAGTATGCCGACCAGTTGATAGCCTCGGGCCATGCCTATTTTGCTTTTGATACCCCCGAAGAGCTCGACCGTTTACGCGCCGATGCTGAAGCCAAAGGCGAAACTTTTACCTACAATGCAGCTACCCGTGGTGCTTTGCGCAATTCGATTGCGCTGCCCGAAACCGAATGGAAAGCAATTGTAGCGTCGGGCGAAAACTATGTGATCCGTTTCCGCATGCCCGACAATGAAACGGTGACCGAAGAAGATTTGATTCGCGGCAGCGTATCATTCAACACTTCGCTGCTCGACGATAAAGTGCTTTTTAAAAGCGACGGGATGCCCACCTACCACCTGGCCCATGTGGTCGACGACCACCTGATGGAGATTACCCATGTGATCCGCGGCGAAGAGTGGTTGCCTTCGATGCCGCTCCATGTGCTGCTTTACCGTGCCTTTGGCTGGGACAGCACGATGCCCCGTTTTTCGCACCTGCCACTTATCCTTAAGCCGGTAGGAAAAGGAAAGCTCAGCAAACGCGACGGCGATAAAATGGGCTTCCCTGTCTTCCCGCTGTTGTGGAAAGACCCTGCAACCGGCGACACTTCGCGTGGCTACCGCGAAGATGGCTACTTCCCCGATGCCTTTATCAATATGTTGGCGCTGCTGGGTTGGAACCCCGGTACCGAACAGGAGATTTTTACGATGGAAGAGTTGTCACAACACTTCTCGCTTGAAAGGGTTGGCAAATCGGGTGCCCGTTTCGATCCCGAAAAGACCAAGTGGTTCAACCATCAATATCTGGTTTCGAAGCCCGACAGCGAACTGGCGCAAATATTGCTCCCGATATTGGTGTCCCAAGGGGCAAAAGCCGATGTGGCACTGGCTGAAAGGGTTTGTGCAATGGTAAAGGAACGTTGTCATTTTGTAGCTGAAATATGGGATCAAAGCTTTTTCCTTTTCAAAGCCCCCGAAAGCTACGACGAGAAGGTGGTGGCCAAACGGTGGAAAGAGGATGTACCGGCCATTATGGGCGAAATAGCCAACTTTTTTGAGACGGTTGAGGTATGGAGCGCAGCCGGAATCAAAGTGCCATTCTCGGCCTTTGTTTCGGATAAAGGATGGAATTTCGGAACCGTGATGAATGCACTTCGGTTATCGTTGGTTGGTGGAAGTTTTGGCCCCGATTTCTTCGAGATTTGCGAAATCGTTGGTAAAGCTGAAACCGTTGGCCGTATCCGCAAAGCGGTGGCGACAATTAAGGCTTAAAACGATATAATCCTGTTATGAAAAAGGGCAACCTTCGGGTTGCTCTTTTTCTATAGTTTCATAACCAGTAGTTTGTCGACCCTGCTCCTGTCCATGTCCATCACCTCGAAGTTGAGCCCTTTGTACCGGAAACTATCGCCTTCGGCAGGGATTTTATCGAGCAGGTGCATCGCCAACCCACCCAAAGTATTGAACCCCTCATCGTCGAACTCCCCTCCGTAAATCAGGTTCATTTGGTCGAAGAAATCATCGATATTCATCGACCCGTCCACCAGAATAGAGCCATCCTGCCGGTAAACCAGTCCCATTTCAGGTTCTTCGTCTTCTTCCGGAATTTCACCCAGAATGGCTTCGGTCAAATCGTGCAGGGTAATAATCCCTTCGAGCGAACCATATTCGTTGATCACCACGCCATAGCTGGTTTTTTCCTGTTTAAAGGTTTCGAGTACCCGGCTGGCCAGCATATTCTCAGGAATAAAAACCGGCTGCGAGGCGATGCTTTCGAGCGAGAAATGGCCCTCGTCGCCAAAAAGCGTGATGATGTCTTTTACGGCTACTACGCCAAGAATCTCCTCGGGGTTGGTATCGCAAAGCAGGTACTTGCTGTAATGCTCCTCGGTAATCACGTTTAAAATATCGGCTTTCGTATAATCCTTCAACAGGTATACCACATCGCGCCGCTGGGTCATCAACTCGTTGGCCTTCTTGTCGGCAAAACGAAAGACATCCCGTATCATCCGGGTTTCCTGCTGGTCGATAATGCCATGCTCCGAACTCTGTTTCAACAGAAACTTTAGCTCTTCCTCGGTAATGGCCCTTTCGTCGTGGGTTTTTATGCCCAGTATTTTGTTGGCCACTTTGGTCGAGATGCTGAGTAACCACACAAACGGATAGGCCATTTTGATAAAGAAGAGCATGACCGGTGTAAAGATCAGGCAGATCTTTTCGGGGTTGTTCAGTGCAATCGATTTAGGCACCAACTCCCCGATAATCAATGAGAAATAGGTAATGATGGCGACCACGGTAATCACCGAAATTTTTTCGGCGTAGGGCTGAAAGAGGGCAACTTGCGCTACGTAAGGTTGAAAATCGCCGGCCAGCGCTATTCCCCCAAAGGCTCCCGATACAATGCCTATCAGGGTAATGCCCACCTGAATGGTCGAGAGTATTTTTTCCGGCTCCACCAATAACTTCAAGACACTGTCGGCGCGGTGGTTTCCTTTGGCCGACAGGGTTTCAAGACGTGCCTTGCTGGATGAAACCAGGGCAATCTCGTACATCGCAAAAAAGCCGTTTAGTAAAAGCAGCAGACTGATGACCAGAATTTCCATTCCACAAAAATTTTCACAAAAATAGCAGATTTCCAGCTATTTTACATTACAAAGAAACTGTTAACGGTAACATAACAAAAAATCGGGCCGGCTGTTCAATCCCCGGTGGTCAGCATTACCTCGCAGGGCAATTCCCAAACAGATAGACCCCAATCATCCACCAACCGGTTGTTTGGCAAGGGGCAAGGCAACGGAGAGAGCCGGTGAGCCCTTGTTATCAGTCACTACAGAATGGCAGAAACGATTGCCCGGCAATTTTTAACGTGGCCATAAATTGAGACCGGGGCACTTCCCCCCATCTGTAAATCTTTTGCAACGAGCTGGCTTCTCTTTTTTAAGAATATTGTTAGCGTATTGTAACAATATTGTTGTTGTGCTATTATAGTACAGCAACAGTACAGATAGAGCACACAAACAGCACAGAAAGCCTTTCTGAAATAGCCTGTATATCCAAAAGAATAGGGGTACAAACCAGATCTCTTTTGCGGCCGTTTTATGCCACGCTCTATCTGATTCAGCGATGTTCGTGAACATAGAAAAGGCAGCCTGAATCGCTGCCATTTCTATGTTGGGTTCAATATTTAGCAACTTATACCGTCAGCAGTTGGGTAGCCGCCTCGCGGTTTTTGGTGTCGAGCGCTTTAACCAGATAGTGCTTGGGTGTTTTGCCTCCCAGTTTATCGGCAAAGGTGATGGGGGTTTTGGAGGTTTGCGGGGCAAAAGGAATGGTAGCCACCTTTTCGCCGTCGCGCCACACTTCGTATTGGGCTATCGGGGCATCGCCTGCAAAAGAGGTCTGCCACGATACGATGGCCTCTTTTCCCTTCAGGGCCACTGTAGCTTCGCGCGGGGCGGTTATCTCCTGATAAGGCAATTGGAAATAGTTGGTTTTGCCTTCCTTCACCTTGGCGGCCATCTGTTCGACAGCTTCGCGCTGGGCTATGGTCATCGATTCGGGGCGTACCTGAGCGGCCAGAATATCCTGCGTGAGCTGGCATTCGGCCGGATTATCACTGATTTTTCCAATCCCGATTATGGCCGTATGGATGCCCGGGGTGGTCAGGGAGTAGCGTACCAGATATTCGGCCGGCATCTCAGGGTCGCTCACCTGTAGCACCACATGCTCTTTTTTGTTCGACCATTCAGCTTTTTTGGTGTACATGGCACCGTCGGCAAACACCTTCATGGCAATAATGGCCATATCTTTTGCTGCGGCAACCGGTATCACGTTGTGCTGCATATTAAAGTTCAGCTTGTCGTTGGCATTGATGGCTACCAGCATCCCGTCGAGCAGGTTTTCGCTGTCGCGTTGAATCATTTCCGTCATGGCGGCGGCATTGTAGTGGCCGGAGAAGCCTACATGGCGAATCAGTTTCTCCTTTTTGGGGTTGAGGCCGGTGCGATTGGTGCCATCACGTACATCGCGCAGGGCAGCCAGTGCCCCGATGGTAGTGGCATTGGGGTCGGGGTGGTGATATCCCTCGTACACGGCATCGACCTCTTCGATACTGTGCAGCGTATGGATCAATACCATATCGAGATAGGCTTCGGGCGGATAATAGCCTTTGCCGTCGCCAAATACCTGCGTGAGGGTACGGCGCACATCGTCGAGTGTTTTGGAGCCGGCCGGACCGTTGGTGCCGCCGTGTACCTCCTTGCGGTCGTCTCCGCCTTTGGCAAAACGAAGTCCGGTTTTAGAGGTAAGAAATATGGCTTCCCGTTTAGTTTTATCATAATTGGGTTGGCCGGCTGCCAATCCCAGTTGGCGAAAGGCCGTTCCGAAATGGGTTTGGCTGGGGCCGTAATAGTTCGAAGTGTCGAAGTAGTTGACCCCCATGTGATAAGCTTTCAGGATAATGGCCACCGGGTCGATGCCCTCGGGGGTCCATTGGATAGAGGCCTGACCGCCAAGACCGAAGGTAGTGACCTCGAAGCCGGTACGGCCAAAGCGGCGCTTCATCAGCGCGAGCGGAGCAGGCGGTGTGGTAGCCTGGAGCAACTGCGGAGCAAGGGTTATGCCGGCAGCAACCATTCCGGTAGTCTGGATAAACTCCCGGCGGGTTTGACCAAAGGTGCGATTTTTTGTCATGATAGCTGGAATTGATAATTGACAGATAATATTACGCAAAAAAGGCAAGAAAAGTTCAAATTGGAGTAATAATCGACAGATGATGAGGGAGGGACAGATAAGTGATACAACAAGAAAGTGGATTGCCCTTCAAAAGGGCAATCCTTGATAGAGTTTCAACCTAAATCTTCTTCCCGATATAGAAAACATATCCGTAGTAGGCTTTAAAGCGGGCATAAAGATCGGCTATGTGGCGTTCGGTGGCGATAAACGCTTCGGCTGTTGGGTTGCCGGCATGCTTTTGCAGAAACTTATGCTGTGCTTCCACCTGCGGGGCATAGAAATGGTCGGCCCAACAGGTTTCGGGGAGGATAAAGGTGGCCACCGGAATATAGCCGGCTTCTTGCATCTGCGCCACCTTTGCCGGAATGGTATTGATTTCGGGATAGGCCTCCTGCCAGAATTGGTCAATTTCGGCCGGACGTTCGGTTGTAAACCACGAAGCTTCGGTTACGGCCAGGTAACCACCGTGCTTGAGCAGGTTGTGCCATTCGTTGATTCCGCGTTCGAAGCCGATATTGTAGATGGCCCCTTCGCTCCAAATCAGGTCTAATGATTCGGGTTGAAACGGGAGTGCTTCCATCGTCCCGACGATGCCTTTTACCCGGTGGTGAAGCTGAAGCCTTTCGGCATGTCCATTAAAAAGATTGATAAAGGTGGGAAAGAGATCGATTCCGGTAATTTGTCCCGGGGCGTGTTGGGCCAGCACCATGGTTTGCCCCCCTGTTCCGCAGCCAATATCGGCAATTTGCGAATCGTGGGTAAGGTTGTCGATAAAGCTAAGCGCGTTGATGGTCATTTCGGGGCTGCCGGGCCCTTGTCGCTCAACGGTTGCGTAGTATTCGCAAATCAGGTTAAAGTCGAAATCGTGGATGGATTTATTTTCGTTACTCATGTTATTTGTTTTTGGTTGGTTCGATCCATAAAAGGGTAGAACCTATTCTTAAAATTTTGAAATGAAAACAACCCCGACAGGGAATTGCCGGGTTTACAAAGGGATAACCTAAGCTTTGGAAGGCCCGAGGTTATTTACTTCACCAAATCCAGATTGCGTGTAAACATCCAACTTTTTTAGTGTGGTAAAGATAAATACTTTTTGATTGATGTGGTTTGTAATGAGCAATTTGTTTGACTATCTTCAACCCAACTGAATTAAGTTCAGTTTATACTACGTAAAACTAACGGCTATGAATCGATTTTTTTGCCACCTGTTTTTTCCCGGGAAGCAGAGCCTGTCTGTTGCAGGAATATTACGGATGCTGTTTCCCGTCTTGGTCTTCCTCTCTTTTTTCGGATGCGAGAAGGAGCAGCCGCTGCCCGATGCGACGGTAAAGGTGAAGTTGTATGATGAGAATTGGCGGGAGGTGACCGACAATTCGGGTGTAGAGGTGAGCCTAATCCGGGGGGACGAAAAGTATCAGGGGGTCACCGACGGGCGCGGCGAGTTGCTTTTTTCACGCATGCCTTATGGTGTTTTTCAGGTATCGCTCAAAAAGGAAGGGTTTGTGTCGTACGATATTGCGCCCGAATTGACGGTTCATGAGGATGACAGCGTGGATGTTCATCCGTTTATGATGTATCAGGTTCCCGGATTCACCGTGGCCCTCGATAGCCTCTGGCTTGCGCCCAATAATAGGGAACGGTTTTACGGCTCAGGAAAATTTCTCCGTTATAACGGTCCACCATTGATTCAATACAATGCCATTGTTTACTTTGGCACCGACAGCAATGTGTCGAAGGATAACTATCTGTTCCTTCATTACGGGGCAATTATTATCCATTACATTACCGGCGATCGGTTTACTATTTGGATCACCAATTGGGTTAATCAATTTTTGGTTCCAGCGGGTTATGACAAGTTGTATGTCAGGGTTTATCCGGTTGCGCCTTATCACGATTGGATTACCATCAGGAATGAGGCGTTAGGCACTCCTTCCGAAGTTTTTGAATGGCGTGTGCCCCGCTAAATTCAATACGTCTGCCATTTGGTTTTTGATGAAACAACAAACCTCCGGCTTTCGAATAGCCGAAGGTCTGTCTCCTGTTTTTATCGATAGGGTTTATACTACCTCGATACCTTTTTCGCGGAGCCACTCGAGGCTCATTTCGCGGAGTTTGTATTTCTGGATTTTCCCGCTGGCGGTCATCGGGTACTCTTTCACAAAGAAGATATATTTCGGGATTTTGTAGCGCGATATTTTGCCGCGGCAGAAATCCCTTACATCCTCTTCGGTCACTTCGGCACCCTCTTTCAGTTTGATAAAAGCGCCTACCTCTTCGCCATATTTGGGGCTGGGGACACCGGCTACTTCTACGGCCTGAATCTGTGGCATGGTGTAGAGGAAGTTTTCGATTTCGCGCGGGTAGACGTTCTCGCCTCCGCGGATAATCATATCCTTGATTCGTCCGGTAACCCTGAAGTAGCCCTCTTCGTCCATTACACCCAAATCGCCCGAGTGGAGCCATCCGGCATTGTCAATGGCTTTGGCTGTAGCCTCAGGATTTTTGTAGTACCCTTTCATCACATTGTAGCCACGGCAACAAAGTTCGCCCTGCTGGCCGGGGGCCAGCTCTTCGCCGGTCTCGGGGTCGGCTACCTTAACTTCAACGGCCGGGAAGGCTTTCCCTACGGTTGTGGAGCGGATATGGGGCGGGTCGGTGGTGCGGGTGGCAGTCATTCCGGGCGACGATTCTGTCAGTCCGTAAACGATAATGATTTCGTGCATATTCATTTTGGTCATCACCTCGTTCATTGTCTCGATGGGGCAGGGGGCTCCGGCCATGATTCCGGTACGCAACGAGGAGAGATCGAACATGCTGAACATGGGATGGTGCAACTCGGCAATAAACATGGTGGGAACGCCGTAAAGGGCGGTGCATCGCTCCTTCTGGACAGAGGCCAGTACCACCAGCGGGTCGAAGTTCTCGACCATCACCATAGTAGCACCGTGGGTAATAATGGCACAAAGGGCCAGCACACACCCGAAGCAGTGGAACAGCGGCACACATACACAGAGGCGGTCGTCGGCCGTATAATTCATACATTGTCCGGTAGCCAGACCATTGTTTAGAATGTTGTGGTGGGTGAGCATTACCCCTTTGGGGAATCCTGTCGTGCCCGAGGTGTATTGCATATTGACCACATCGTGACAGGTGACGGTGGCTTTTACCCGGTTTAATTCACTATCATCGAGCTGGCTGCCCATCAGAATTAACTCAGGGGTGTTGAACATCCCGCGGTGTTTCTCAGGGCCAATAAAGATGACGTTTTTAAGATGAGGAAATTTCTCGCTTTTCAGGAAACCACGCTGGCTCTCTTTTAGTTCGGGCACCAGTTCGTAGGCCATCTGCACGTAATCGCTGTCGCGCCAGCCATTGACCAGGGCGAGGGTGTTCAGGTCGGAATTTTTGACCAGATACTCCAGCTCGTGGGTCTTGTAATTGGTGTTGACCGTTACCAGAATGGCGCCGATTTTCGCTGTAGCAAACATAAAGGTTAGCCAGTCGGGCACATTGTTGGCAAATATACCCAGTTTATCGCCCGGCTTTAGTCCGATATGGATAAGCGCTTTGGCCAGGTTGTCGACCCGTTGGTTGAAGGTTTTGTAGGTAAACCGTAAATCCCTGTCGGGATAGACGATAAAATCCTTATCAGGAGTTTGGGTAGCCCATTGTTCGAGAAACTGCCCGAATGTTTTTTCAATTAGTTCCATGGTTGATACTGAACGAGACGTTAGACATCAGATGATAGATTGAAGACGAAAGGTTATAAGTAGCCGTGCGTGGTTAACATGTTCAATATATGGCTTTTGTTCTCTGTAAAAGCGAGGTGTAACGACTGTCGATGTCGATGAAAAGGCCATTGAGCATCCTTAGAACGGGGCATAGACAACGGCCAGAATTCGCGCCGGGGCATCACCAGCAGCATGGACATGGTGATCGACTACCGAATCGTAATAGATGGAGTCGCCTTCGGCCAACTTATAGTTCGCCTTGCCATAGGTAATTTCGATTTTGCCCGAAAGGACGTAGATAAATTCTTCGCCTTCGTGAGACGATTGCCCGGTGTAAGGAGGCGAAACCGGTTGGATATCGATGATAAAGGGTTCCATGTGGCGCCCCGATTTATCGCCTGCCAGCGAATGGAACATCAGGTTCTCGCTCGAATGGCTGTTTTGGGTAGAAAAACTGGTACCCGCTTTTACCTCCTCTTTTCGGCTGACAACCGGCCCGAGGCTTTCGAGGTCGTCGAGAAAGGTGCCAAGTCGTACACCAAGGGCACGTGCCACCTTAATCAAATGTCCCAGCGACGGGATAATCTCCCTGTTTTCAATTTGGTCGAGCATGGCAGCGGTGAGTCCGCTCCTTTCAGCCAGTTCGTCGATTCCAATACTCTTCTGTTGCCTGATGGTTCCGATTTTCTGGCCAACATTTAAAGTTTCACTCATAATTGCTGATTTTTCGTTCGGTTTGTCGCAAAAATAAATCTTTTTGTTTTAGATGTTCACGACAGTTGTCTTTTTGCTAAAAAATTATTTGTTTTGGTTAAATGCTGCTTTTCAGAACAATAATTAGGCCGGGAAATGCATTTGTCCAGCTGCATATTTGTCCTCCAGATGACATTGAAAAGATTGCCGATTATTTGAAATGCATTTGTCCAGCTGCATATTTGTCCCGCTGAATGAGGTGCCTAACGTGGATTTTTGCTATTTTCAGGAGTTTAAAAAGAGACAATTATGAAAAAGTTGGTGGTATTGACCGGGGCAGGAATATCGGCCGAGAGTGGCATCCGCACCTTTCGCGATTCGGATGGGTTATGGGAAGAACGCCGGGTGGAAGATGTGGCTACACCCGAAGCATGGCAACGCAACCCGGCTCTGGTACAGCGTTTTTATAACGAACGGCGTCGGCAGATGGGCGAGGCATTGCCCAATGCAGGGCATCTCGGACTGGCAGAACTGGAGCATTATTTCGATGTCACCATTATCACCCAGAATGTGGATGATTTGCACGAGCGGGCCGGTTCGGGAAAGGTGCTGCATCTGCATGGCGAGTTGCGCAAAGTGCGTAGCAGCATTGCCCCTGATTTGATATACACCCTCGACCACTGGGAGGTGAAAATGGGCGACAGATGCGAAAAAGGGAGTCAGCTGAGGCCGCATATTGTCTGGTTTGGCGAGGCAGTCCCTGAAATGGAACGGGCCATCGAATGGGCTGAGCAAGCCGATATTTTCTGTATTGTTGGCACTTCGCTGAATGTTTATCCGGCAGCCGGGCTGCTGCATTATGCCCCTTTTTCGGCTCCGGTATATTTGGTCGATCCCAACCCTCCGGCCTCCTTGCCGAAGCGTGTAAAAGTAATCGCCGAGAAAGCAGGGACAGGAGTTCCACGGCTTGTCGAATGGCTCAAACCTTTGGCATAAAGCAACAGAAAATGTACGATTATGGACAGTAGGTGTATCTTTTTTTGGACACTCTTTTAACCTTCAATTACAAAGTGAATTTTTATAATAAGAACATTATCAGTATTGTATAGGTTTTGGCACGATTGCTGATTCAGGAGTCGCATCGATAATTACTCAAATACCAACATCATGCGACTCATTTTCATTATTACTGCTTTACTGATTTCCTGGATCTGCGGAAAGGCGCAGAACCAAATCAAGGGTCAACTTACCGACCCCACTGCTACAACCCCTGTGCAATATGCTACAGTGGCACTTTACTCACTTCCCGACTCAACGGTAGCCACCGGGGTTATTACCAAAAGTGACGGTCTTTTCGCTTTTAACAATCTCGACAAAGGCTCTTATTTTTACGAGGTTAAATATTTGGGCTATAAAGATGTGAAGAGCCGTCCAATTGCACTCGACGGAAGTAATGGTACACTCGATGCCGGAAAGATTGTGCTCGAAGAGGAGAGTAAATCGCTGGGCGAAGTGAATGTTATTGGCGAAAAACTGAAAGGGACAGAGGCTGTCGACCGTACCATCTATAATATTCCCGATGCGGCAGCTAAGGCCGCCAGCAATGGTACCGATATCCTGAAACGGATTCCGGCTGTTCAGGTCGATTTGAGCAACAACATCAGCTTGCAGGGAAACAGCAATATCCTGATTTTGATTGATGGCAAAGAACGCGACAAAGAGTTTATTGCCCAGCTCGACCCAAAAAGTATCGAAAAGGTAGAGGTCATTACCAATCCGTCGTCGAAATACGATGCCGGCATTCGTGGGGTAATCAATGTGATATTGAAAAAGGAACTGCGTGCAGGGGTCAACGGTTCGTTCGATGTCGAGGTGCCCACCAGCCGCGGCCACTATTTGTCGTCACCTTATGCTTCGCTCGATTACGGAACGGGCAAGTTTCGGTTCTTTACCTCGTTCAATGGGCATTACGAGGGGTTCGATAACCTGAAAAAGGGTTATCGCCGCAACGGAAACCTGGAGTATACCGCCGATGGCGAAGGATTATTTTCCTACTCAACCTCCACGATTCATTATGGTATCGACTTCTTTATCAACGATAAAAATACGTTGAACCTTTACGGGAATTACAATCCGCAGCAGTTCAATATGGATTATATGCTCGATAAGTACCTGAAACAGAATGGTACGGTTACCGATTATTTTACTACCGATATGAAATCGCACGATGCGATGAGGGGCAGTTTTTACTCGCTTTATTACAAAAAGGCTTTTACAAAAGCGGGTCACGAACTGTCGCTCGATATGAATTTCTATGACTTCCATTCGACCAGAAATAACAGTTATCTCGATCAGAATTACCTCGACGATTTAACCACTCCCGATGGCGATGCTGTTTTGCGAACTGAAACGTTGAAGCCTACCCGCAAGAGTTTTAACCTGAAGCTCGATTATGTGTTGCCCGTCAGCGACAAGCTTAATTTCGAGACCGGATATAAGTTTTATCGCCAGCATATCGACGACAGCTACTTCTATTCCGGCAGCCCGGCTACCTATTTCGACTACAAGGAGAACCGCCAGTCGGTATATGCCAAGATTGGGGCCAAGCTGAACAAATTCAGGGTTCAGGCTGGTGCAAGGGCCGAGTATTCCGACATTTATATTTCTGATGATAAAACTACTGACTACTTTTTTCTGTTGCCCAATATGTCGGCACAATACGATTTGGGCCAGCAACAAACGGTTAAGGCAGTCTATACGCGAACCATTCAGCGCCCATCGAGTGGCGATTTAAACCCTTCGGTAACCCAGTTTGACGAGATGAATATTTCGAGAGGAAATCCCAATCTCGATCCTTCGTATACCGATCGTTTTTTGCTCTCGTACAGCAAGAATTTCAAATCAAGCTTTGTCTCGCCCGAAATCTACTGGGATCATATCAGCGATAATTTCCAACAGGTTATCCGGGTAAACGATCAAAATATCAGCGAAAGCTATGTCGATAACTTTGGTACAGCCGATGAGTTTGGGATGGGGGTTTCGGCCTCGCTGCAGGTAACCAAGTGGTTGTCGCTCAATCCTTATCTAAAAGGTTTCTTTTCCCGGACCAATGCCTTTCAGTCGCCTGAATTTTCAGTGGCAGAGCAGTCAGACTGGGGCTGGATGGGTTCAATGTTTGCACAGGCCAAATTGCCAAAGGGATTTTCATTGTGGAGCTATGCCGTATATAACAGTCCGGTAAAAAGGCTGCAAACGACTAATTATCGCGATGCGCTCTATCTTATCGGATTGGAAAAGAGTATCATGAAAGAGAAAGGGAAAATAGGAATCACCTGGGGCGAGCCTTTCAAAGAGCAATTCCGCTTTCAGCGCACGGTAACCGAGAATGGCGATCTCTATCAGGATGACGATAATTACGTGAAAATTCGTACGCTCTTTATTCTGAAGTTTACTTACCGGTTCAATTCAGGGAAAGAGGTAAAGAAACTCGATATTCAGCGAAACCTTGAAAGAGATGGTAAAAACGGTTTAGGTTAAACATAGATTGGGTTATTTTTTGTGAGCGTTTTTGAAAAGAGGAGGCCTGCGGCTTATGCTGTGGGCCTCTTTCGTTATCTTTGCTGGGGAGGTGGTGAAACAGAGCCATGTAAAAATCCGTTGAATCAAAAAAAAACGAAATGGGCAAAAAAATTGTGGTGGCGGTTACTGGGGCAAGCGGTTCGGTATATGCGAGCAGGTTACTTGAGAAGTTCAGCCAGTACCGCGAACAACTGGAGGATGTCGGGATTATCTTTTCACCCAATGCGCTCGATATTTGGGCGTACGAGCTTGGGAGGCGCCCCGATGCCGAAGAATTTGGCTTCCGTTGGTATGCCAAAACCGATTTCTATGCCCCTTTTGCATCCGGTTCGGCCGGATGGGATACGATGATTATCATTCCCTGTTCGATGGGCACATTGGGCCGTATTGCGGCGGGTGTCTCCGACGATTTGATTACCCGTGCGGCCGATGTGATATTGAAAGAACGTCGAAAACTGATTCTGGTGCCGCGCGAAAATCCCTATAGTTTAATCCATCTGCGTAATATGACGTTGCTCACCGAAGCCGGAGCAATAATCGCCCCGGCCACTCCGTCGTTTTACAGTTTGCCCAAATCGGTCGATGCAGTAGTCGATACGGTGGTCAATCGGATTTTGGATTTGGCCGGAATCGAAAATAGCGGTTACCGATGGGGCAGTGAGGGGTGATGATTGCTTATAATGGAGGGATGGCTTAAAATGGTCATAAATGAGTCTCGCCGATATTTGCTTCCGATTTTCATGCCGTTGCAAGAGTCGCAATGCTTACCTTTACATCAGGAATTTCAAGCAGGATCTGACAGCACGCTTCGAGTGTAGCCCCCGTAGTGACCACATCGTCAATCAACAGCAGATGTTTTCCTTGAAGTGCTTCCGGATCTTTTACCTTAAAAATACCGCTGACATTCTCCCACCGTTCGAAACGCCCTTTTCGGGTTTGCGATTCGGTATGAATATCTCTGATTAAATTATTGTTTACCAATGGTTTTTGCATCTGTTCGGCTACTCCTTCGCCAAACACCACACTTTGGTTGTAGCCCCTTGCCCTCTCTTTTTTTGGGTGAAGCGGCACCGGAATAATCATATCAATTTCCTGAAAGTAGGGTGAAAGCGAGAGCTGATAACCAAACATCGAGCCCAATTGGTGGCCAATGGCCTTGTCTCCTTTATATTTTAGCCGGTGAAGCATGTGTTGGAGTTTTCCTCCTTTGTCGAAATGGCAAAAGGCGGTAGCGTGTGTGACGGTTGCCCGTCCCCAGAATATTTTGGCAATTGGGTTTTCAGCAATGTTCTCGAAATGGGTAAAGGGCATGTCGGCCAAACAGTCGAGGCAAATTTGCTCTTCACCGGCGATAAGCGGCTTGTTGCATCCGGCGCACAGCCGGGGATAGAACAGCGAAAGGATATCATCGATAAACGACATGGATGTAGTTGCTTAGTGTGAATAAAAGTTACGGCTTTTTGCACAACTGACAACCTTTAACTTATCGTTTTCTGTAAAAAAAAGGCCCCGGGTTTCCGGAGCCTTATCGTGGGGGTTAATGATTTACAGGTTAAACACCGCTTTGATCTGATCGATATAGTCGAGTTTTTCCCATGTGAAAAGTTCCACCTCTTTTTCGATGTTCCCGAAGTAGGGCGAAGAGAAACGCTTCACCACTTTGCGCGGTGTGCGGCCCATGTGTCCATATGATGCAGTCTCTTCGTAAATAGGGTTTCGCAGTTTCAGCCGTTGTTCGATGGCGTAGGGACGCAAGTCGAAAATCATGCTGATGCGATCGGCAATTTCACTGTCGTGAAGGTTGACTTTCGCTGTTCCGTTGGTATTGACGTAAATATTGACTGGCTGAGCAACGCCAATGGCATAAGCCAGTTGAACCAACACTTCATCGGCTACTCCGGCAGCAACCATATTTTTGGCAATGTGACGGGCGGCATAAGCTGCCGAGCGGTCAACTTTCGACGGGTCTTTGCCCGAGAAGGCACCACCTCCGTGAGCTCCGCGGCCACCGTAGGTGTCGACAATAATCTTACGTCCGGTAAGACCGGTATCGCCATGAGGGCCGCCAATTACAAATTTTCCGGTAGGATTGACATGCAGAATATGATCGCCCTTGAAAAGTGCCTGCACCCGTTCGGGAAGAACGGCAATGGTAGCTGGGATAAGGATGTTGGCAACATCTTCCCTGATTTTGGCCAGCATCCGCTCGTCATCGCTGTCAAACTCATCGTGTTGGGTCGATACAACAATTGTATGTACTTTTACAGGTTGATTATTTTCATCGTATTCGATGGTTACCTGCGATTTGGCATCGGGTCGGAGGTAGGTCATCTCCTGGCCCTGGTGCCTGATTTTGGCCAGCTCTTTCAGCAAGGCGTGCGACAGTTCGAGCGGCAATGGCATATAATTGTCAGTTTCGTTGCAGGCATAGCCAAACATCATGCCCTGATCGCCTGCACCTTGATTTTCCTGTTCGGCACGGTCGACACCACGGTTGATATCGGGTGATTGTTCGTGGAGGGCAGTGAGCACGCCACACGAGTCGCCATCAAACTGATATTCAGCTTTGGTGTAGCCAATGCGGTTGATGACCCTGCGGGCTGTTTCGCGCACATCGACATAGGTTTCCGATTTGATTTCGCCGGCCATAATTACCTGACCGGTCGTTACCAGTGTTTCGCAGGCAACTTTTGAATGCGGATCGTATGCCAGAAACTCATCGAGTACAGCATCCGAAATCTGGTCGGCCACTTTATCGGGATGGCCTTCCGATACTGATTCTGAGGTAAATAGATATCCCATGATTTAAATTTTTAAGTGCCATAAAGCACATGTTTGTCATGATAAGCGATAGGGATATTTGATTGAAGGGGGGAACTGAACACTTCTGTTTTAGCATTTTTTTCCGTGGTTGCAATCAATCAAATCCGTCCACTTGAATACGGGTGCAAAGATAATATAGTTTTACCTGAAACGTGAAAATTTGGGTTGAAAAGTGATTTTTTGGCTGTTACTTATACTGATTGCTATTTTAGCATCTCAAGGAAACGCTTTTCCAAATTATCTTCCTGTTTAGATAATGTCTTTAAAACCAGTTTATTGTTTACGGCAAAGTTAAAAATGGTTATTCGGCATTCGTCATCGTTGGCTGTGAGAAGCCATTGGTTGTTTATCAGTGGTTTGACTTTGCTAATGCCGGGAATGGAGAGTAACAGTGCCTCATCGACGGGTTGCAAAAACTCAACAACAATGGGAATTAAGCCACTGTTTGCGATGGGCGCGTGGATATTGGCAGGCGTTTCGCCAGAGACAATTTTGCCCTGATTGATTACGATGATACGGCTGCAAAGTGCTTCCACTTCCTGCATGATGTGGGTTGATAGCATTACCGTTTTGTCTGAACTGATATTTTTGATCAGTTGGCGAATTTCGACCAACTGCGCCGGGTCGAGCCCCGAAGTAGGTTCATCGAGAATCAGTACTTTGGGATTGTGGATCAGTGCCTGAGCCAATCCAACGCGTTGACGGTAGCCTTTCGACAGTGCCCCGATTTTTTTATGCGCTTCGCGGGCGAGTCCTGTCATTTCAATCATCTCTTCAACTTTCCGGCGGACGTTGGGCAACCGGTAAATCTCAGCAGCGAAGCGGAGATATTCACGCACATAAAGGTCAAGGTAGAGTGGATTGTGTTCCGGCAGATAACCAATTTGTTGCTTGATTGCTATACTTTTGTGTTTGACCGAAAGGTTATTTACCCAAACCTCTCCGTTGTCGGGATAGAGAAAACCGGTAATAAGTTTCATCATGGTCGATTTACCGGCGCCGTTGGGGCCTAAAAAACCAACCACTTCGCCCGAGTTGATTTCGAAAGAAATATTGTCGAGCGCTTTTTGCGTTCCGTAAAACTTGGTTACCCTTTCAACCCTGACAGACATAGCAATAATTTTGTGTCAAAAATAATCGATTTCGGCGAAAAAGAGGATGGACTTTCAAAATGGGTGATACCTGTAATTTTTGCCAAAGAAATGATGATAATTTTGCTCTTTTATCAGCCATAATGGCATTTAAAAGCAAAAAATCAAAATAAAACCTAAATTTGTGAAGTCTGTACCGGAGTTAATTCAAGCAGGATGAAAAATCAGAATTTTAGCTATATCGATAGTTTGTTGCGATACAATCGCCAAAACACCGCCGAAGTAACCATCGGGATGATTCAATTGGGCGGGAACAATCCTATCCGGCTACAGTCGATGACCGACACCGACACCAACGACACCGAAAAGACAGTCAGTCAAATTATTAGAATACTCGAAGCCGGGGCCGATTTTGTCCGAGTAACGGTTCAGGGTTCGCGTGAGGCCGAAAACCTGAAGAATATCCGTGCTGAGCTCGACCGTCGTGGTTATCCCAATCCGCTGGTTGCCGATATTCATTTTAATCCTGCGGCAGCTGATATCGCCATTAAATATGTTCGCAAAGTGCGGATCAATCCGGGTAACTTCTACGACAAACGGGCTGTTTTCGAAAAACTTAGCTATACCGACGAGGAGTACCGGGAAGAGTTGCGTAAAATCGAAGAGCGCTTTGTCCCATTTGTTCGCGAATGTAAGGCCCGCGGAACGGCCATGCGAATCGGGGCCAATCAAGGTTCGCTTTCCGACAGAATTATGAGCCGTTATGGCGACACCCCTGCCGGAATCGTTGAATCGGTGATGGAATTTCTCAGGATTTGCAAGAAAGAAGATTATCACCATATCGTTATCTCGATCAAATCGAGCAATACAAGGCTGATGGTTTATACCGTGAGACTGATGAATTTTCGTATGCGGCAGGAGGGGATGAACTATCCTTTCCATATCGGGGTTACCGAAGCTGGCGAAGGTGAAGATGGGCGGATCAAATCGGCTGTCGGTTCGGGTGCATTGCTGGCCGACGGCATTGGCGATACGATTCGTGTTTCGCTGACAGAAGATCCGGCCGCTGAAATTCCTTTTGCCCGCAAACTGGTCGATATTTTCAAAGGACGCGAAAACCATGCTCCCATTATTGCCCCAATGGTAGCGCAAACCAATCCTTTCGAGTACGAACGGCGGTCGAACCGTCCGGTAAATGATATTGGCGGCAAAAAACCTGTCGTCGTGGTTGCCAGTCTGAATGATTATACCCGAGAGGAGGTTCGTGCCATCAATTCGGGTACTGAGGCCGACTTTTTCTATGATGGGCGTATGATTATCGATAAATCAGGAAAAAATTATCCAATTCTTTCGCTCGAAGAGTATTTGTATAACGATCTCTATTCCGGTCAGGTCCGTTTTGTAAGCGTTAGGAAGCCTGAATATGATAAATTTAAGGATGAAAACCCAGAGATTATCGAGAAGTTAAAAAACGAACGAAAGGTAATTCTGATTATGGAGTCGGAGAACCTGAATAGTTTCGCCGAAATGCGGGCCTTTTTTATGGAACTCGATGCCCATATCTGTAAAAATCCGGTTATCCTGCACCGTTCGTACAAAACCAGCAATTACGAAGATCTGTTGCTGAAGGCATCGACTGATTTGGGCGGCCTGTTTATTGATGGCTATGGTGATGGTATTTTACTGACAAACGAGGGGCAGATTGGATACAACGACCTGAAAAACCTTTCGTTTGGCATATTGCAGGCTAGCCGAATGCGGGTAACCAAAACTGAGTTTATATCATGTCCGGGTTGTGGCCGTACGCTTTTCGACTTACGTGATACGGTTGCCGAGATAAAAAAGAATTTCAGCCACCTGAAGAATCTGAAGATTGGCGTGATGGGCTGCGTGGTGAACGGGCCTGGCGAAATGGGCGATGTCGATTATGGGTATGTGGGTGCCGGGAAAGATAAAATTAACCTTTACAAAGGGCAGAAATTAGTTAAACGCCAGGTTGATACGGCCAACGCTGTTGAGGAACTGAAAAAATTGATCAAAGAGTACGGCGAGTGGAAGGACCCAAAGTGAGCCAGAGGGGCAGCTGAAAATCATCCATACTTTTCGAGATAATCAGGAAGAGCTTCGAGCAAAGTTCCGGCTTCGATATGTAATCCATTGATTCCAACCGATTCGGCTGCCTTTACATTCTCTTTTATATCATCGATAAATAGCGAGTCGGAGGCAGTAATCCCGGCCATTTCCATTGCTTTTATATAGATTTCTGCTTCAGGTTTGCGACAGGTCATTTCGTGCGAGTAGAAATTTTGCTCGAAAAGTTCGTAAAACGAATAGCCAAATTCCTCTTCAAACATCCGGTGAAATTTAATCCGGTGGATTTCGTTCGTATTGCTTAATAAAAAGATTCGGTAGCGGCTTCGCAGCAGTTCAAGGTAGCGAATCCTTTCGGTCGGAATCCGAACAATCATGGCTCCCCAGGCTTCGTCAATTTGATAATCGCTAAGCGAAGTTCGGAGCAATCTGCGTACATTTTCCCTGAATGTCACAGGCGAATCGCTTCCCTTTTCGAACTGAATGAAGAGGTTGCTCCCAAGCGGATGATGCGGATCTGAAAGCTGTTCGCTCCATCCCAATTTGCGGAAAGCATCGATAGTCAGTTGGGCATCAATATCGACCACCACATTACCGAGATCGAAAATGATATTGCGAATTTTTGGGCGATTCATATTTTTGACGATATCTTTATCAAAGATAGTTTTTTTGTACGAAGGAAAGGTGAACAGTAAACTGACAAAATTGGAATTCTCCGATGGAAATGTTGCGGAAGCCGAACTTCCGGTCATTGTTTCAGCCAGCCGTCGCTGCGATATCCCTGCATTTGGCGCCCATAAATTTCTTGACGATTTGAAAACCGGATATACTTTGGTTCGCAATCCGTACAACGGAAAGAGATCTGTTATTTCATTCAGCGAAACCCGGCTATTTGTCTTCTGGAGTAAGAATCCCCGTCCTTTTTTTCACGTTTTGGAATGGTTGAACAGATGCCAGACCAATTATTATTTTCAGTTTACGTTGAATGATTACGAAAGGGAAGGGTTTGAGAAAGGTTTGCCACCGCTCGGTGCCAGGGTTGAAACATTCAAATCGCTTTCGAAAACTATTGGCAAAGAAAAAATCATCTGGCGTTTCGATCCATTGATTCTCACCCCGCAGTTGTCGCCCGAACTGCTGATTGACCGGATTGACGCGTTAGCCCATGAACTTTCGGACTATACCGAACAACTCGTTTTTAGTTTTGTTGATATTGCTGAATATGTGAAAATTAGTCGTTCGCTTTTTCGTGGTGGATTTCAATTTATCGATTTTGATCAGGGTTTAATGGCTGAAATGGCTTCAGCCATTGCCGCAATCGGCAAACAATACCAGCTTTGCGTTTCGACCTGTTGCGAAGCAATCGATCTGTCCGGAATGGACATCTCGCACAATCGCTGTATCGACGATCGGCTGATTGCCCGTCTCTTTCCAGACGATAATTCATTAATGGACTATGTTGGTCGGGGTGAACTTCTTTTCGGGGGAAATTCCAACTATCGGAAAATCAAGGATAAAAGCCAACGAAAAAACTGTGGTTGTATCAAGGCAAAAGATATAGGCCATTATCGCGAGTGTGGCTTCGGCTGTGTTTATTGCTACGCAAAGTAATCGGTTATAAATCTTTATATTTGCGATAATGCAACTTTCTAAAATGATGAAAATCCCTCAATTCGATGCCGTTATCTTCGACATGGACGGTGTAATCATTGACAGCGAAGACCTTTACACTGAATTGGAACAAGATCTTTTCCGAAAGGTTGGCCTAAACATTTCGCATGACGAACATCTCACTTATCAAGGCACATCGAATATTATGATGTGGACTAAAATTCTGCAAAAACATAAGGTTCAACTCCCATTCGATGAGTTGGTTGAGATGACTAACCGGATGGTTGAAGAACATTTTACCTCAGTTCTGGCGGTTGAACCGATGCCGGGTGTGAGAAAACTGATTGATTTTTTGCTTGAACGAAGGGTAAAGTTGGCGTTGGCTTCGTCATCTACATTGAAAATCATGGAGTTGATTTTGGAGCGGTGTCAGTTGAAAAATGCTTTTCAGGTGGTAGTCGATAGTCGGATGGCCGGGGCAGGAAAGCCAAATCCGGCTGTTTTTCTGATGGCTGCGCAACAATTAGGTGTTTCTCCCCCAAAATGTATCGTAATCGAAGATTCGTTTAACGGCATAAAAGGGGCGTTGGCAGCCGGTATGTTTTGCATTGCTTTTGCAGGGCCGGGTTCCGAGCATCAGAATCAATCGATGGCCAACTGGCGGATCGGTCATTTCGATGAAATCATAGCGGCTATTGAAAATTAATACCTTAAATATGAGGCTAATATCAGTTGTTTTGTTGTTATGGCTGATTGCTGGCTGTGGCCAAAAGCAGATAATATCGAAAGAGGAGTCGAAAGCGGCTATCGCGCAAACCGAATATGATTTTGCCCAAATGGCCAAAGAGAAGGGGATAGCTGTTGCGTTTGCCTTTTATGCTGACACATCAGCGGTCATTCTTCGAAACAATAGCCATTTGCTGCAGGGCAAAGATTCGATAAGGGCATTTTACCGTTCGAGAGAAAAACCGGGAGATTTGCTTGAGTGGGCACCCGATTTTGTTGATGTTTCAACTTCGGGCGACCTTGGGTATACCTATGGCCGCTTTACATTCACCAAAGTTGATAGTTTAGGGGTTAAGACATTATCTACCGGCTACTTTCATACGGTATGGAAAAGACAAGCTGACGGCAACTGGCGATTTGTATGGGATTAAAAAGGCCGACTCTGACGAGCCGGCCTTCCGAGTTATTTCGCCATCTGTTGTTTAACCAGTTCGGGCAATTCAACAGGTCGCCGTGCTACCGGAACGCCAATGCTCTCGAAAGCTTTGATTTTTTCTTCAGCTGTTCCGCTTCCGCTCGAGATAATGGCACCGGCGTGACCCATACGTTTGCCCGGAGGAGCAGTTTGCCCGGCAATAAAGGCGACCACGGGCTTGGTTATGTGCTCTTTGATATACTGGGCAGCCCGTTCCTCGGCATCGCCGCCAATTTCGCCTATCAGCACAATTGCTTCGGTTTCAGGATCGTCCTGAAACATTTGTAATATTTCCTGATAGTATAATCCGGCTACCGGGTCACCGCCGATTCCGACGCAGGTACTTTGTCCCAGCCCTTGCGAGGTGAGTTGATAAACCATTTCGTAAGTCAGGGTTCCACTTCGGCTCATCAACCCAACATTCCCTTTTTTGAAGATATTTCCGGGTAAAATTCCTGCCAGCGATTGCTCGGGCGAAATAAGCCCGGGGCAGTTGGGACCAATCAGTTTCGTTTCGTTCTTGCGAAGATAAGGCGTTACTTTGACCATATCGAGCGTTGGGACACCCTCAGAGATGGCTATAACAAGCGATATCCCGGCCTCCGAAGCCTCTAAAATGGCATCTGCGGCCAGTTTTGCCGGCACAAAAATGATGGATGTATTTGCCCCTGTTTTTTTAACCGCTTCTTCAACGGTATTAAAAACCGGAATCCCGTGCACCTCCTGTCCACCTTTGCCCGGCGACACGCCAGCAACCACATTGGTTCCATAATTTTTCATTTTCCCGGCATGAAAACTGCCGTCACGGCCGGTAATTCCCTGAACCAGCAGTTTTGTATCTTGATTAACTAATATGCTCATATTCTTTGAAATAATAGGTTATTTGTTACAGTTGCTGCATAGACTGATGGCTTTCTGAGCAGCCTGGCTCATGGTTTCGACCGTTGGGAGATTGGCCTGTTTCAAAATTTCGAGCCCCTCTTTCGAGTTAGTCCCAGAAAGCCTTACCACAATCGGTACTTTCACGTTCAACTGGTCGAGGGCGGCTATCAATCCACGTGCAACATCGTCACAACGGGTGATTCCACCAAAGATGTTGATCATCACTACCTTTACATTCTGGTCGGAAAGTAAGAGGTTCATGGCATCGATGACTTTTTGCGGGCTCGAGCTGCCGCCAATATCGAGGAAGTTGGCTGGTTCGCCTCCGAAAAGTTTAATCAGATCCATCGTAGCCATAGCCAGTCCGGCACCGTTAACCATACAGCCAATTGAACCATTCAGCCTGATATAGGTTAATCCTTTGTCTTTGGCTTCTATCTCTTTCTTTTCATCTTCCGATGGCTCGTTCAATTCTGCTATGGCTTCCTGGCGAAAAAGGGCATTATCGTCGAAATTCATTTTGCCGTCGAGAGCCAGTAAATTACCATCATTGGTAATGACCAACGGGTTGATTTCGACCAGCGATGAATCGGTGTCCATGAAAATGCGATAGAGTTTTTCGATGATATCTGCACCCTGTTTTACCAGATTAAAATCATCGAAGAGCATGAAAGCTATTTTTCGGGCCAAAAACGGGGCCATACCCAAGTCGGGGTCAATCACAAACTTCAAGATAGCCTCGGGGTTTTCTTTGGCTACTTCTTCAATTTCGACACCTCCCTCTTTGCTGGCCATCAGAATTACTGATTTTGAATTTCGGTCGATAGTCAGCCCAACATAAAATTCAGCATTAAAACGGACGCCTTCGGCAACAATTACTTTGTCGACTTTGTATTCCTTGATATCCATCCCAAGGATTTTTTCACCTGCCGAGCGGGCTTCGTCAATGCTTCTGACCAATTTTACGCCACCGGCTTTGCCCCGGCCTCCGGTTAAAACCTGAGCTTTAACTACAGCCGGATAGCCTAACTTCTCGGCAGCAGCACAAACTTCGCCAGGGGTAAAACAGAGAATCTCTTTCGTTACCGGCAACTGGTAGCGTGCAAAAATTTCTTTTGCCTGATATTCATGAATTTTCATTACATCTATTGTGTTTAATTGTTTTGGACTAAACGATAATCAAGTTCGAATGATTTAGTTTTAAATATTAACACTTTAGCAGCCGAATAGTTTTCGGAAAATTGAAAAAGTTACAGAAAAGAGTCGGGTGAGGGAATAAAATGCAGATAAATTTGCCGAAGCTAAGGAAAATCAAATTTTAATCGTATTAAAACCTATTCCTTTGCAGCCGGAAAAGAAGAGCACATGAGCAAAACAATACTTTCAAGAATACAGAACTATGCGATTATGGTGATTGGTCTGGCTTTGTACGCCTTTGGGGTGACAGCCTTTCTGATTCCGTTAAAAATCACGGCTGGCGGGGTTACCGGTATATCGATGCTGGTCTTTTTTGCCACGGGCATACCGACCGGTTATACCTATTTTGCCATTAACTCAATTTTGGTCATTCTGGCCATCCGCATACTGGGAACCGGTTTTGGATTGAAAACAATATTCAGCATGGCAATTATCTCGGTATTGCTGAATGTTTTACAGGCAGTTATCAAAGAACCGCTGGTGAACGATGTTTTTCTCTCGTCGGTTTTGGGTGGTATATTGTGCGGCCTGGGGCTTGGCATTACTTTTAATCAGGGGGGAAGTACTGGTGGAACAGATATTATTGCCATGATAATCAATAAATATCGCAATATTAGTCCCGGACGGATTATCATGTATTGCGACGTGCTGATTATCACTTCATCGTTTTTTGTACTCGACTCGGTTGAAAAGTTGGTCTATGGATATGTAACCATGTGGGTGGTTGCCTATGCTATCGATGCTTTCCTGACCGGTGCGCAGCAATCGGTACAGATGTTTATTTTCTCTGAAAAATATGATCAGATTGCCGATTTCATCAATCAGGAGTCACGACGCGGATTGACGGTATTCGATGGTACAGGGTGGTATACCAAGCAAAATGTGAAAGTGATAATGACGGTGGTAAAAAAACGCGAATCGCCTGTTATTTTTCAAAAGATAAAAGAGATTGACAACGATGCATTTATCTCGCTCAACTCAGTTATGGGAGTCTATGGGAAAGGTTTTGACAAAATCAGACACTGATTTTCTCCCAATCATTTTCTAATTTAGTGGCACTTCAGTAAAAAAAATCAACTTCATCGCATGAAGAAAAAGCATTTGCCCGAGTGGGTTCTGGGAATCCTCTTTTTTTTGTTGCTCGCTTTTACCGTTTCGCGGTTGATGTATTACAATTACATGATTCCCGAACCGACGGTTGCTGATATCGATATTCCTGAACCGGAGCTTCTTTATGGCTTTCCGGTCGATTCTTTTCATGTGGAAGAAAATACAATAGACAGAAACCAAAGTTTATCTGATATTTTATTGGCAAGAGGCGTTTCCGCATTGTCTATCGATAAAATTGCCAGAAACTCGGTTGCCGTTTTCGACACGCGCAAAATGCGTGAGGGAAACAATTTCGCCCTTTTCTATAGCAAAGATTCCACTCGCACACCGCTCTATTTTGTTTATCAGCAGGATGCAATCAGCTATTATGCTTTCGAGTTAAGCAGCGATTCTCTTTTGGTGAAAGCAGGCCATTACGAGGTCGAATCGAAACGCAAAACAGCCACAGGGATAATCCGCTCTTCGCTTTGGAATACGATGAAGGACAATGATATGGATCCGATGCTGGCGATTCAGTTGTCGGATATTTATGCCTGGTCTATCGATTTCTTTGGCATTCAAAAGGGCGATTATTTTACGGTTATTTACGACGAAAATTTTGTCAAAGGCGAATCGATAGGAACTGGAAAGATTTACGCGGCGCTGTTTAATTCGGGTGGACAGGATTTTTACGCCATCTATTTCGAGCAGGAGGATGGACAAAGCTATTTCGATGATAAAGGGCAGAGTTTGCGTAAATCGTTCCTGAAATCGCCGTTAAAATTTTCTGCCCGGATTAGCTCCAGATTTTCCAATAGCCGTATGCATCCGGTTTTACGCATTCGTCGTCCGCATCATGGGGTCGATTATGCTGCACCAACAGGAACGCCGGTTTACAGCATTGGCGATGGAGTAATAACTACCAAAGCCTATCAGGCTGGAGGTGGAGGAAATTATCTGAAAATCAGACACAATTCGGTCTATACAACTTCGTATATGCACTTGTCGAAATTTGCTTCCGGCATTTCATCCGGGACACGTGTAAAACAGGGGCAATTGATAGGGTATGTTGGCTCGACTGGGCTTTCCTCTGGTCCTCATCTCGATTTCAGGGTTTTTATGAATGGAATCCCTATCGATCCGCTAAAGATGAAATCGCCTCCTGCAGAGCCGGTTAGCAGTGCAAATTTCGAAAGATTCAATAAAATCCGGGAGCAGTTGCTCAAGGAACTGCAATCGGGCGCGAAATCAAAAGATACTACAAAAACAGCCACGTCAATTTAACGTGGCTGTTTTTGTAACAATATGGCGGTATTCAATTTTATTTTTTGCTGCCCGAAAGCATTACATCAGCCACAAACTGTCTGATTTGTTGTTCATCAGCTTTTTTGCAAATGAGCAAAGCTTTATCCGATTCAACGACAATATAATCTTTTAAGCCCTGAATCACTACTGTTTTATCGTGTGGGAGGTTGATAATACATCCTTCGGTATCATAGAGGAAGGTGTTTTTGCCTGCAACCGCATTGGTATTTGCGTCGAGCTGATGGTTTTCGTAAAGCGAACCCCATGTTCCCAAATCGGACCAGCCAATATCGGTGCAAAGCACAAACACATTTTCGGCCTTTTCCATCACTCCATAGTCAATCGAGATATTGGGGCATTCGGAGTAGGCTTTGTTGATAAACGAACGTTCGTCGGGTGTGCAAAGCATTCTCCTTCCTTTCTCGAACAACGAATTAACTTCGGGAAGATAGCGTTCAAACGATTTTTGAATCGTTGCTGCCGACCAGATAAAAATACCAGAGTTCCAGTAGAATTCTCCAGTCTCGATAAAGAGTTCGGCCATTTTCCGGTCCGGTTTTTCGGTAAATGTCTTGACTCTGTATAGATTGTGATAATTTTTATAGGCGGCTTTTTCAGCTACCTGAATATACCCATACCCCGTTTCGGGCCTGCTGGGTTGAATTCCCAGTGTAAGTAGGACATCATTGTTATCGACAAATTCGAGCCCTTTTTCTATTTCACGAAGAAAGTGTTCCTCTTTCAGAATCAGGTGGTCGGACGGGGCCACAATAACATTGGCATCCGGACATTCAGCTAATATTCTGTATGTTGCATAAGCAATACAGGGTGCGGTGTTTCTTCGAAGTGGTTCAGACAGAATCTGCGTTGGTTTGAGCTGAGGTAGCTGATCTGTAACTAAATCGACATACTTGTCGCTGGTAACCACTAAAAAATTTTCTTTTGGTATGATTTTGATAAATCGATCATAGGTCAGTTGGAGTAAGGTTCGGCCGGTGTCCAGAATGTCGATAAACTGCTTTGGGCGGTCGGAGGTACTTAAAGGCCAGAATCTGCTGCCAATACCGCCTGCCATAATCACACAATAGTTTTTTGAATTGTCCATAACAGCTATTTTTTTCAAATGTATATCTTTTTTGTCAACCTCGGTTATGACGAATCTTTCAATATTAAACTCGCACGTTGTTACTCCTGCCGTTGAGTAAATTATTTGTACTTTTGAACAGAAAAGTGTACTCCCATTTGAAAAAATGGGTCAGAAGGCGGAAGCGTTTTTGGCTATAACCCTAGGCGGGAGCCAACGCCATGGAAAGGTATGTATAGCGACTGCTTTTAACAAGATTTATTGAATTTGTTAGTTATGAGGATGTTCAACGATATCGGGAACTATTTCATTCTGTTGTCGAGGGTTTTCAGTCGGCCTGAAAAAAATATGATTTACCACAAACAGGTTCTCCTCGAAATTGAAAAACTGGGGATACATTCGATCTGGATTGTTGCCATCATTTCGGTGTTCATGGGAGGAATTATCACTTTGCAGCTGACTTATAACATGGCCAATCCTTTATTGCCCACCTATTTAATTGGATTGGGCAACCGTGATACGCTAATTCTCGAATTTTCATGCACAGTCCTTAGTCTGATGCTGGCCGGTAAAGTTGGGTCAAATATTGCTACCGAAATTGGCAGCATGCGTGTGACCGAACAAATCGACTCGCTGGAACTGATGGGCGTAAATTCGGCTTCATTTTTGATAATGCCCAAGATTATTGCAGTGGTTTTTATGAGTCCTATATTGTTTATATTCAGTGTTTTTTGCGGGATAGTAGGGGGGCTGATAGCCGGTCCATTCTCGGGAGTGGTTACCGTGGCTGAATATATGGGAGGCCTTACCACTGCTTTTAATCCATTTTTTATCACTTTTTCCATTATCAAAACGCTTTGTTTCGGTTTTCTGATAGCCACTGTTCCTGCCTTCTTGGGGTATTATGTTCAGGGAGGTGCACTTGAAGTGGGCCGGGCCAGCACTAAATCGGTAGTTAATACCAGCATTTTGATACTTTTTTTCGACTTGGTTCTGACTCAACTGCTATTCAAATGATAGAAATTAACCATTTAAAGAAATCTTTTGAAGGGAGAGAGGTACTGAAAGATATCTCTTCGGTCTTTATGAAGGGGAAAACCAATCTCATAATTGGGCAGAGTGGTTCAGGTAAAACGGTGTTGCTCAAATCAATAGTTGGATTGATAGATGTCGACATGGGTGAAATTCTTTTCGATGGACGCGATATCCGATTGATGAATTTCAAGGAAAAGAAGCAGTTGCGGCAGGAAATGGGAATGGTTTTTCAGGGAGGTGCACTTTTCGATTCATTGACGGTTGAGGAAAACGTACGTTTCCCGATGGATATGTTTGCCAACTGGAGCACAAAAGAAAAGTCGAAACGGGTTGATTTTTGTCTCGACAGGGTCAATATCAAAGGAGCCCACCGGCTTTTTCCGTCCGAAATATCGGGGGGTATGCGTAAACGTGTAGCCATTGCCCGAGCCATTGCCCTGAACCCAAAATATCTCTTTTGCGATGAACCCAACTCAGGGCTCGACCCCGTCACTTCTATCGTTATCGACAACTTGATTAAGGAGATTACTATTGAGTTCGATATCACAACATTAGTGAATACGCACGATATGAACTCGGTTTTCGAAATGGGAGACAATATTCTTTTTATCTCGGAAGGAGAGAAATGTTGGGAGGGGAATAATACACAAGTCTTTTTTACCCAAAACAAGAAACTAAACGCTTTTATCTTTGCAACGCCATTTGCCAAGCAGGTGCGCGATATCAAGACTCAAGAGGACGACGAATGAAAAAACTGATTATTATACTCTTAGTTGTATCTTCTGTTGCTTCGTGCAATCAGGATAAAATTCCGGAAGGAATTGTCGGGAAGAAGAAAATGGCCGATATGATAGTCGACATTCATCTTGCTGATGCCATTGGTTCACAACGTTATTCGCTCGGTTTGGTGCGCGACAGCCTTAATGAAGATTTGTATCTTTCGGTTTGCAAAAAGAACAGTGTTGATCCGTTGGTATTCGAAAAGTCGCTCCATTTTTATGGCCGTCACCCCGAGGTTTATACCAAAGTTTACGACATGGCGATGGATAGATTGAATGCCCTCGAGGTTCAGGCCCGACAAGAGCAGGATGAGGCCCGCAAGCAGCCCGACGATGTTGCTTCACCGAAACCAGTCAAGCCCGCGCGCGATTCGTCTTCAGTCCTGCCCAGAGAACGTCCGGAAATTGAGTGACAATTATGCGAAAACTTTCGGCCCACTATATTTTTACAGGCAACGGCGACGTGTTGCAAAAGGGGATAATTACCCTTGATAACGATGGACATGTGTTGGAAGTGACCGATACCCACGGCCAACTGACCGAACAGGCCAATATCGAGTTTTACAGTGGCGTAATTGTTCCCGGATTTGTGAACTGTCATTGTCACCTCGAGTTATCGCATTTGCATGCTCTTTTCCCTGAAAAAACGGGTCTTCCCGATTTTCTGAAAAATGTGGTAGCCCATCGCCCCGACGACAAAACCAGCATCGAAAAAGCAGCCCGTATTGCCGATCTGAAGATGTGGAAAAACGGCATTGTAGCTGTTGGCGATATTTCGAATGGCATGGATTCGTTTCGTGTTAAGGCCGAATCCAAATTATTTTACCACACTTTTATCGAAACTTTGGGCTTCTCGCCCGAAAGAGCAGAAAAGGCATTTGCATGGAGTGAATTTTGCCGGCAGGCTGCACACGATTTAGGACTGGACTCTTCTGTTGTGCCTCATGCACCCTATTCCATATCGGCCCGCCTGTTCGGCTTGATTGCTGAAAAAGCAAAAGTTGAAAACACCATTCTTTCAATTCACAATCAGGAGAGTGCCGATGAAGATCAACTGTACCAAAATGGGAGCGGAAGCCTTGCTCAACATTTGAAAGACAATCTGGGAATAGATATCTCTTTCTTTCAACCGACCGGAAAGAGCGCACTTGAAACGGTATTGTCTTATCTTCCGGCGGAGAACCATCTGTTGCTGGTTCACAACATCTATACCAGTAAGCATGATGTTCAGAAAATCCATACCATGCGCAGTGAAGGCAAAACTTGGTTTGTGCTTTGCCCGGCGTCAAATTGCTACATTGAAAACCGGCTTCCTGATATCGCCATGTTACGCAAAAGTGGAATCCCTATTTGTCTGGGCACTGATAGTCTTTCGTCGAATCACGAGCTCTCTGTTCTAAATGAAATCAGCTATATTCAATATTTTTTTCCCGAAATAACGTTTACAGAACTAATTAGCTGGGCAACCCGAAATGGGGCGGCTGCGCTGAAAATTGACCATCGATACGGAACCATCGAACCGGGAAAGCAACCGGGAATTAACCTGATTTCAGGACTTGAACCTGAGACATTTCGGGTTTTACCTTCAGCCCGTGTAAAGCGATTGTTTTAATTCATTCAGATTTAAATTATGGCAACATTCCTTTTTGATAAAACTATTTTTGGCCCGGTTGTCAGTCGTAGGCTGGGCATTTCTCTGGGGGTCAATCTTCTGCCTAACGATTCCAAACTTTGCTCATTCGATTGTATTTATTGCGAGTGTGGCTGGAATCCTGAAAAGGGAACGGTAAAAGCAATATTGCCATCGAGAACCGTAGTAAAATCTCTTTTACGTCAAAAATTGCTTGAAATGGGTCAGGAAGGCAACTTACCCGATGTCATTACATTTGCCGGCAATGGCGAACCAACCATGCATCCCGATTTCGATGGAATTATTGATGATACGATTGAACTTCGCAACGAACTGTCGGGCAACGCACGGATTGCAGTTTTATCAAACTCGACAATGTTGCATAAACCCAGTGTTGTTGCGGCACTTCGCAAGGTCGACGATAATATTCTTAAACTTGATTCAGGCATCGAAAAGACAATCCGCCTGATAGATCAACCTGTTGTGCCGTTTAACCTACCCGATATTGCTAAAAATTTATCTCAGTTTGCAGGCGAGCTGATTATTCAGACCATGTTTGTTACTGGCGATTTTAACGGTGAGCATATCGACAATACAACTGAAGCCGAGATTTCGGCCTGGATGAGGCTGCTGGTCCAAATCAGGCCTAAGATGGTGATGATTTACACGATTGCCCGAGACACTCCTTCTGAGAACCTTTGCCGTGTCGATCTGGATGAGTTAAATTGTATTGCCCGAAAAGTGGAGACCGAGCTGGGGCTTACAGTGCAGGTTAGTGGCTGATAAATTTTAAATGAGGTTTAAGTGTTTTATTTTGAGGTTAAAATGTAGTCCCACCGGGAATCGAACCAACGCCCGTATCCGGCTGAACATCAATATTTTACGAAGCACTTAGATTCAGAGGTCTAGATTTTGCCCCTTAATAACTGTATATCAACACATTATACAATAAATGTAGTCAAAATTTATTGAAATTCCGGTTTATTTTTGCGAAAAAATTTACATGTCTTCCAGGGAAAATCCAACATATTCCGCAGCATACTCTTTTAACTGCGACCGGAGCAGGTTTCCGGCCTTTTCCTGCAACACCGGCATGCTGATATTTTCCTTTTTGCGCTTTACCTCTGCAAACAAAACCACCTTGTTGAAATCGTCTACAGCCACAATATCCAGTTCATTCTGGTTGCCTTTCTCCCACCAGGTTCCGATGGCCGAATACTGTTGCTGGTTCACCAGCTTTTCCGTAAAATACCGCTCCAGTATCTTTCCGCTGTACATAGGGTAATCGCGTTCCACAATGCTGCGCAGGTACCCGAAGTTTCCTATTTCAACGGCACTCTGGTATTTGTAAATGAAGCGGAACCAGAAATTCAGAAAATTATCCACAATCTCATACTTGACGTTCCGCCCTCCCGGTTTGGCAAACATTGGCCGTACCTTCCGGATCAGGTTGAAATCATTTTCCAGCCTTTCCAGGTATCCTCCAATGCTTACTTCAAGAATGGATTCAATTTCTGAACGGGAGGTCTTGGAGGAGGCAATCAATGAAAGAATGGAAAAATAGGTTGCATAGTCTTTCCCAAATTCTTCAATCAGCACATTGCGCCCTTCGTCAATAAACAATGAATTTTCCCTGAACACCTCGTCCAGCATTTTCCCCAGTGTAAATGCCTTTTTACTGATCAGAAGTTCGACATATTTGGCAACACCTCCGGTGAAAACGTAAAACGCCAGTAAATCCTCCGGTTTGTATTTGGGATAATTATCGGCCAATATCTCTTTAAGGGTATCCACATGAAAGGGTTTCAGGTGAATGCGTTCTGTTGCCCTGGCAAAAAGCGGTTCCTTTGAATTTTCGAATATATTCTTCATCAGCGAATAAATCGATCCGCAGAAAATCAGGTTGATTTTGCTGCGGTCTTTATAACTGTCCCAGATATTTTGCATTTCACTGTAAACAGACGGGTTTACGGTATGGAACTCCTGGAACTCATCAATAATCAGCGAAAAGTTTCTCGTGGCGGATAAATCCATCAGGTACTGGAACAGGTCTTTAAACTGGGTAAACGATCCGAACAGTTTAACCTGTAACTTCCGTTCAATCTCTTCTTTAAACTCTTCACAAATCAGGACTTCACTTTTACGGGTCACAAACAAATAAAGCGCGGTATCTTCATGCTCGACCGCTTTTTTTAAAAGGCTTGTCTTTCCGATGCGGCGACGTCCCACGACCACAGTCATCTGAGCCTCTTCTGCCGAGCGCTCTTTGATCGAAGTTAAAAACTCCAGTTCTTTTTCCCGGTTATAAAATTTCATGATGTGATTTCATTTATTGCAATTCAGATTACTGTAATACACATTGCGTTAATGCGAATATACTACTTTTATTCTTCTGAAGATTCGCCTGACAAATTTTGTTTACAGGCCATTTCTAAGCCCTACCTGTCAGAAGCAGCTTCCATATTCTTTTTGATTCACGAATGGATCATTTGCCTGATATCCAATAGTGTATTTGCACTCATAAGAAACACTGAAATAAAATTCTACTTAACTTGTGCTGTGTTTTGCTATAACTAAAAAACCTTAAAATCCCCAATCATGGATAAACCAAATGAAAAGGAAGAACTCACCATGCAGAATGTTCCCAAAGCGGTCAATTATCTGATCAATGAAGTGGCAGAGATGCGTGTCCTGCTGGAGCATATTGAGTCCCAGCTGGGCCTTGGTGTGGACAAACACCGGCCCATTGGCATCGACGATGCCTGCCGTATTTTGAACCTGACCAAAAACGGCATTAACAAAATGATCAGAAGCCACTCTGTTCCACACTATCAAAAGGGGAATAAAGTTTATTTTTTTGAGGATGAGCTGGTAAAATGGGTGGAGAGTGATCGTGTTCCGACTTACCAGGAAAGATTTTTAAACAGGAAAACCCGCTAAACTTTATTATCATGGAACTAACCAGAAAAGAGCTGTACGATTTGGTTTGGGCTGAACCAATGACCACGATATGCAAAAGATTCGGTTTCTCGGATAATGGACTGAGAAAACACTGTAAATCCATGAATATTCCCACTCCTCCCGCCGGGTACTGGGCTAAAATCAAATTTGGAAAGAAGGTCAAAGTTATTCCACTCCCTGAAGATAAGAAGGCAAAAAAACAAAGTACAGAACTTCATGAGGTTGACCCGGCAAAACTGCAGGAAAGTCCACGAATCCCCGAAATCAGCAGAAATAAAGTGCGGGAACTGGAAATCCGCACCGGCGATTTATCTGTCTTTGCTGTTCCGGAGGTTTTGTACGCCAAAGACCCGGTCATTATTGACACCAAGGAGAAATTCAGAAGGGACGCTGAAAATACCTACCTGAAAAAGAGCCCGTATAAAAGCAAAATCGGTCCAACCCTGAACATCTATGTTTCAGAAAAATCCTTGGACAGGGCTTTGTCCATTTTTTCGACAATTATCAAAGCGCTAAGATTCAGGGGACACGATGTTAAAATTTCTGATGAAAAGACATATGCGGTTATTAATAACGAAAAGATACATGTCAGCATAACTGAAAGAAAAAAGAGAGATCCCAACAGCGAAAATCCTCGAAACAATTACTACAACATCTACTCTGGAGAACTTCATTTCAATGTTTATGATGATTACCGGATCATCTATTCATATAAGGACACCACCGTTACAAAGCTTGAAGATAAGATAGTTCCCATTATCGCTGACCTGGAAATCAGATCCGAAGAAATAAAGGAAGAACGGATCAAAGCAGAAAAACGCCGTATTCAAAGGGAAAAAGAAGAACAAGAACGGCAAAAATTTGAAGAAAACAGGAAATCGGAATATAAGGCCTTTAAATCCCTGTTTTCGATGGCGGAACGGCTTCATAAAGCCAATATCATGAGGCAGTACATTGCCACTTTTGAAGAATTTGCCGCAAGTAAAGGAGAAATAGATGAAGATGTCGCCGAGGAAATCAGGTGGGCCAAAGAAAAAGCAGACTGGCTCGACCCGTTCATTTCACGGAAGGATAAATACCTGGATTACTATAATAAAGATGAGATAATTCAGCCGGAATGTCCTAAAAAGAATACATGGGACTACCCGAGTTACACCAGTTCGTCGAGAAATTCATTCTGGTCAAATCCGTTCCGAAAATAGTATTAATTTGGGTTCCAGGAGTACAGAAACTCGGAACATGTTTTCTAAAAGATCCAAACCCGATCTGGATTTCTGAACTTTTATAGTCATCATATTGACAATTCTTTAAATTACTATCCCTCGGATTCTTGTCGCAAATGGGTAGTGCTTTTGCGACGAAGCCTCTGTCAATATCATCCATAAATCCAATCCGGGTTAAAATTCAATTCTAATTTCGAAATCATTATTATAAGATAAATTGAAAATTCAATAAACTTATTTTCCATAATTATGAAGCGTCACCGATAGAAGAAATTTTTTGTATGATTGCATTAAGCCGAAGGATTCTTTATGACAAATATCTTCTTCTCTATGAGTGAAAACCTAAACCCCGTCAGTTTGTAATCTTCCCTAAAAACAGCTACGATATTAATTGTAGAATTTAATAATTTAGGAAGATGAAAAAGAGCAAT
>CAYOJD010000001.1:77369-81902 GCA_964404205.1 uncultured Prolixibacteraceae bacterium | reverse complement strand
ACGCTTTAAAACACTCTATTCTTTAGGTATTATGGATTACTAAAATGCATATATAAAGTATCAGCCACAGATAAACGACTATTTTTCAGATGAATATTTTCAACGTTTGGTGAATAAATTCTGTAATCATAAACAACAACCTTCATATCTTAAAAAGATCAGGACTATAGCATCACCCCATCAACTTCGCATTAACAGCCGGTTCGAAATTGTTCCACGTGAAGCATTGTTAATAATTACGGCCATTTTTTTAATAACGTTTAAATTTTATCAAATTTGCAAATCATTATTGGTTATCAACATTATTTCTCATGAAATACATTTTTTCACTTTCTCTTTTTGTGATTATTTCAGCTGTGATTTTTGTCAACTGCGGGCAAACTTCGGGAAGTTCACGTCGGCCCGTAACCACGATTCAGCTTCTACCCAAAAAAAATAGTTACACCATTGGCGAAACTATCTCGGTTCAATCGCAAACTAAATTAAAAAAAAGCACGTTGGATAAGGTAGAAATTTTTCTTGACGGAAATCAAATTTCTGAATCGGTACAGGCTGATAACTCATTCGAAATTAAAACAAATGATTTGTCCGTAGGTAATCACACCATTAAAATTTTGGCCAGAAACAATGATGGCCGGGAAGGAGAAAATTTTATCAAATTTCTGGTTGTTTCCGATATTGTTCCTGATCAATATACTTATAAAGTAAAAGCCACGTATCCTCATAACAATCAGTTTTTTACACAAGGATTGGAATTTCATGAGGGGATTCTGTACGAAGGTACCGGCCAGGAAGGAAGATCTGGCATTTATCAGGTGGATTTAAAATCGGGTAAAACATTGAAAGAACATAAACTTGGTAATCAATATTTTGGTGAAGGAATTACGATTTTAAACGATAAAATTTATCAAATTTCTTACAAAAATCAGACTGGGTTTGTTTATGATCTTAAAACATTTGAATTGATTAAAACATGGAATTTTAAGCAAAAAGAGGGCTGGGGGCTTACCAACGACGGCCAGTCAATTATTATGAGCGACGGAACTGAAAATATTTATTACCTCAATCCCGAAACACTCCGTCAGGAAAAGAGCATTCAGGTAACCAGCGATAAGGATTTAGTAAGGGGAATTAATGAATTAGAGTACATCAATGGCGAAATTTGGGCCAATTTATGGACAACGGAGAAGATAATCAGGATTGATGCCAAAAGTGGAAAAATCACTGCCGAAATCGATTTAAAAGGGATTACATCGCTACTGCCGGTAACCGATAAGGATCAAATTGATGTTTTAAACGGAATTGCCTTTGATAAAAAAAGCGGTAAATTATATGTTACCGGTAAATTATGGTCTAAATTATTTGAAATAGAAATTATTAAGAAATAGCATTTAAAACAGGGAGGGCATTAACCCATCAATTCTGTTTTTCCCAAGATGGAGGTATGCCAGTTCTGTTGCTTCACGACCTCGGGGAGTTCGTTTTAAAAAACCCTCTTTAATTAAAAATGGTTCATAAACCTCCTCTATCGTACCTGAATCTTCACCTACGGCAGTAGCAATGGTCGAAATACCTACAGGTCCGCCTTTAAATTTATCGATAATTGTATTTAAGATTTTATTGTCCATTTCATCGAGACCGTGTTTATCGATATTAAGCGCTTCAAGGGCATATTGGGTGATAGGCAGGTCAATCCTTCCTTCGCCCTTTACCATGGCAAAATCGCGTACCCTACGCAGCAAGGCATTCACAATTCGCGGCGTGCCGCGGCTTCTTCCTGCAATTTCAACGGCAGCATTTTCATCAATCGATACGTTTAATATCGATGCCGATCTTTTGACAATTGAAGTGAGAATGATATTATCGTAGTATTCCAAATGACAATTAATGCCAAATCTTGCCCGCAACGGACTGGTAAGCAATCCGCTTCTGGTGGTAGCCCCTATAAGTGTAAAAGGGTTAAGTTCCAACTGTATCGATCGCGCACTGGGGCCTTTATCTATCATGATATCAATCCGGTAATCTTCCATTGCCGAATAAAGATATTCTTCGACAATTGGGCTTAAACGATGAATTTCGTCGATAAAAAGGACATCATTTTTGTCTAGATTGGTCAATAACCCAGCCAAATCGCCTGGTTTATCCAATACCGGACCGGATGTAACTTTAAGGTTTACACCTAACTCGTTGGCGATAATATTCGATAAAGTAGTTTTACCTAATCCGGGTGGCCCGTGTAAAAGCACATGGTCAAGAGATTCGCCACGCATTACCGCAGCTTTCACAAAAACGATTAGGTTATCTACCACCTTTTTCTGCCCACTGAAATCATTGAAATTTAAAGGCCGTAATCTTTTGTCTGATTCTTTATCTGTATCGGCATAATCATTGTTTCGTATATCGATGAATTCAGACATTAAAAAAGATTTTAAGTAGATAAAAAAGAGGGAGGAACAGCTTAATTATCGAGCTCTTCCAGTATTTGGGTAAACTTACTCACACTAAAAGGTTTTTCCAAAAGGTGATCCATTCCGTTACTTTTACAAGTATGGTAATCGTTATTCAATGTATTGGCAGTAAAGGCGATAATGGGAGTGTATTTATTTTCTCTTTTTTCAATTTCTCGTATAACCTTTGTTGCTTCAATACCATCCATTACAGGCATCATAATATCCATTAAAATCAAATCGAATGGATTTTTTTTGAATAATTCAACACCTTCAAGGCCATTATTGGCAACAGTGACTTTGTGACCCAAACTACTAAGATTAATCGTCATTAATCTCTGGTTTAAGATATTATCTTCAACCAATAGAATCGACATATTTTGTTTTGTACTAATCACCTGAATACTTTATTATTAGTAAAAATACAATTCTCTTACAAATAAAAACAAACCAATTTGATTTGACAATCTTAACAACTATAAATTTATAATTATTTTGTTTTTTAAAATTGAATTTTGTTTTTAATAATGACTTGTCAATTGTGTTGATAATTGGAGAAGAAATTTTTATTCACGGATAATTCTTTATGAATTTACATCTAAATTAACAATTCAATGTTATTAAATTCAATGTTTTATAAGTTTATCAACATACCGGTATTTAAGTAGTAAATGTTTTCATGTACTGCTATTTATTGTTTATTACTTTTTAATCGATCATTCAATATTTTGAGGTAATCATTTTTGATTTTAGTAAAATATTTTTAATAAAGATTGTTTTAAGTATTGTAATTGATGATTTAAATTTTTTCAAAAAAGTTTTCAAACACTTTTTTTGATACTTATTAACACTTTTAGTAACCATTTTTTTATAAACCCGAACAGTGTAGTACATTTGTAGGGTCTATAAAATTAAATTTTCATTGATGGAAAAAATTGCTGTAGCTTCAGATCATGCTGGTTATCAGTTAAAAAATACAGTTATTGAATACTTGAACTCCAAAGGTTTTGAGACGGTCGATTTTGGTTGTTATACGGGTGAAAGCTGTGATTATCCTGATTATGCTCATCCATTGGCCGCTGCAATTGAATCCGGTGAATTTGCAAGAGGTTTTGTTTTTTGCGGAAGTGGTAATGGCATTAATATGACGGTTAATAAACATCAGGGTATTCGTTCTGCGATTTGCTGGAATAAAGAGGTTGCAGAATTGGCGCGGACTCATAATAATGCCAATGTTTGCAGTATACCTTCAAGGTTTATTTCAGAACCATTGACTTTTGAGATTGTGGATATTTTTTTAAATGGCCAATTTGAGGGGGGAAGGCACGAACGAAGGATTAATAAAATACCTCTTTCATAGTTTGTTATATTATTTTATTAGTCCACTTCAATAATTTAGTGTTCAAATAAATTACCACAGCTGCAATTGTTCCAAATAAATCGGCCATAAAATCATAAAAGTCAGCACTCCTTTCAATTGGCAAGTAGTGCTGTAAAATTTCTATCAGTCCTCCAAATAGTATGGTCATCGATACATTGAAGATGTATATATTTTGATGGTTTTTTTTTTTGGATTCAAGTATAATTGTGAAAATCAGTGAGAATACAAAGTAAATTCCAAAATGGACAATCTTATCAAAATAGGGTATTTCGAATATTTTGGTTTTGGGTATTTCCTCGGATGGGCTCAAGCAGATGTAAAAGATTACAAATGTCCATACGAGTAATTTGATGTATTTTTGCATATTGAAAAATAATTATGGCCGGAATTTATATTCATATTCCATTTTGCAAAAGTAAGTGTATTTACTGTGATTTTTATTCCGGTACCCAATTTCATTTAAAAGATGATTTCATTAAGTCGTTGCTTCTTGAGATTGAATCCAGAAAGCAATATATTGGAAATGAATCTATTAATACTATCTATTTTGGGGGAGGAACGCCTTCTCTTTTATCGAAATCAGATCTTACCACAATTTTTAATTCTCTGTATAAAAACTATTCCATCCATTCGAATCCAGAAATTACAATGGAATGTAATCCGGACGATCTAGATTCAAAGGTTTTATATGATTTCAATGATTTA
>CAYOJD010000001.1:0-77359 GCA_964404205.1 uncultured Prolixibacteraceae bacterium | reverse complement strand
ATTAATAGGTTGAGTATTGGTACACAAAGTTTTAATAACCAAATTTTAAAATTTTTCAATAGATTGCATAGTGCTGAATGTGCTTTTAATTCTGTGTTACTTGCTCAAGAAAGTGGTTTTTCAAATATCTCGCTCGATTTTATTTATAATGTTCCCGGTTTATCGGATGAAATCTTATTAGACACATTGCAGAAAGTAGAAAAGCTTCAAGTTCAACACCTTTCCTTTTATGATTTAACTGTTTCAGAAAAGACCAAATTGTACTGGTATGTAAAAAACCAAAAAGTAGTAATTCCTGGTGAGCATCAATCGTTGAATAATTTTTTTCAAATCTATCAATTTCTTAAAGAAGCTGGTTTTCATCATTATGAAATAAGCAATTATGCTAAACCCGGATTTGAAAGTTTGCACAATTCAAATTACTGGAATCAAGTACCTTATATTGGTTTCGGGCCTTCAGCCCATAGTTATAATATTCATTCACGACAGTGGAATATTTCGTCGTTAATACGTTATAATAATTATATAAATCGAAATTTAAAATGGTATGAGATTGAATGCTTAACCGATAGGGATAAGTATAATGATTATATTGTTACAAACCTAAGAACTTATCATGGTTTCGATCTTTATTTTATTAAGAACCAATATGATGAAGAAATTTTTAATCATTTTAATGCGAATATAAATTTGCTGCATAGTAAAGGTTTTTTCTATACTTTTGATGGCAATAAATTTTTACCTTCAATAGATGATCTATTAAAAGCTGATTATATTGCTAAGTATTTGATAATTTGATATATGAATGAAGATTGGAGAAACAAAACGGTTGATTTGCCTTCTGATTTTGAGGGTATTAAGTTTTGTTATGATCTTGCCAATTCTTACAAGGACCTTTTAAATTTGGATTTTGACCAATTTTTCAAGTTTCAGACACTATTGCTTGAAAGCGTGCAAAATGCTATTATTCACGGTAATAAATCAAATCCAGGGTTAATAGTTTCGCTTAATATCCGCGTAATAAATGACACAGTTTTTTTCACTATATCTGACTCAGGCGATGGTTTTGACTTCACAAAAGTTGTTGATCCGATTCATCCTGATTTTATTGATAAGGAATGCGGTCGCGGTCTGTTTTTCATAAAAAAGCTCGCTGATACCGTAGAGTTCTCTAATTCGGGTAGTAAAATATTAATTTCAATGTCAATTTAATTGTGAGTATTATTTTCAATAATGAATCTTCTCATACTGTTGATTTTGATCATTCGAAGTTTGACAGATTGATTAAAATAGCGCTTAGAAGGCATAAGCGTTTATTAGGTGAATTGAACTATATTTTTTGTGATGATAATTATTTGCTCAATGTTAACCGTGAGTTTTTGCAACATGATTATTTAACCGATATTATTACATTTAATTATTGTGAGGGACGTACTGTATCCGGCGATGTCTTTATTAGCTTAGACCGTGTAAAAGAAAATTCATTGCTATTTAGCTGTGCCTATATCGATGAGATTGTTCGCGTAGTGATGCACGGTGTTTTGCATTTATTAGGCTACGATGACCACACTGAAGTAGATAGAGCCAATATGAGAGGTATGGAAAATTATTATATTTCAAAATATCATTCTTTGTAATGAGTATACTTGACGAATATGATGTAGTTGTTGTTGGTGCGGGTCATGCCGGTTGCGAAGCCGCTTATGCAGCCGGTAAGCTTGGTGCCAAAACATTACTTATTACAATGGATTTGACTAAAATTGCTCAGATGAGTTGCAATCCAGCTGTCGGCGGCATTGCTAAAGGGCAGATAGTCAGAGAAATTGATGCGTTGGGAGGCATGATGGGGATTGTTACTGACAGGTCAACATTACAATTCAGAATGTTAAACCTATCGAAAGGGCCGGCAATGTGGAGTCCGCGGGCGCAGTGCGATAAAATGAGATTCTCAGAGCATTGGAGATTGGTCCTTGAGTCTAATTATAATGTTAATTTTTGGCAGGGGACTGTTACTGAGCTTGTTTTCGACAATAATAAAGTAGTTGGTGTAAAAACAGATATTGGTGTCGTTTTTTTGGCCAAAGCAGTTGTTCTGACGAATGGTACTTTTTTAAATGGATTAATGCATTTCGGTCAGGAAAAGCTTTCAGGAGGAAGAATTGGCGAGAGATCTTCTACAGGAATCAGTCAGCAGCTTCAAGCGTTAGGTTTTTCTACCGGCCGGATGAAAACAGGTACTCCTGTAAGAATTGATAAGCGGTCCATTGATTTCTCCAGAACGATTGAACAAGAAGGCGATAAAGAAGAATTTAAATTCAGTTATTTACCCTCTGTCTCTTCTACACTTAAGAAACTTTCATGTCATATCACCTATACAAATCCTGATGTTCATCAGATTTTAGAGACAGGATTTAAAGATTCTCCGTTGTTCGACGGAACCATTCAAAGTTTGGGTCCGAGATATTGTCCCAGTATCGAAACTAAATTGATCACTTTTGCCGACAAGCAAAGTCATCAGTTATTTCTTGAACCCGAAGGTGAAGATTCTATTGAGTATTACTTGAACGGATTTTCTTCTTCTTTACCGTGGGAAGTTCAGGTCAATGCTTTAAAGAAAATTCCTGGTTTAGAGAATGCTAAAATTCTGAGACCCGGGTATGCAATCGAGTATGATTTTTTTAATCCAACACAGTTACAGCATACACTTGAAACAAAATTGATTTCGAACTTATTTTTTGCCGGCCAAATTAATGGGACAACGGGTTATGAAGAGGCTGGTGCTCAGGGTTTGATAGCCGGTGTTAATGCGTATAATAAAGCATTTAAAAAACCTGAATTTATATTAGGTCGAGAAGAAGCTTATATAGGAGTTTTGATAGATGATCTGGTTACAAAGGGCGTTGATGAGCCGTACAGAATGTTTACCAGCAGAGCGGAGTTTCGTTTATTGTTGCGTCAAGATAATGCTGATTTGAGATTGACAAGAAAGGGTTATTCTGTCGGTTTGGTGTCAGAGGAGAGGTATGCTTTATTTATGGAAAAGTACAAGGCTGTTGAAGAATTAGTTCAATTTTGTAAGCAATTTTCGGTTAAACCGGCAACTATCGATTCTTATCTGTTTTTAGTTGGTTCCGTAGCATTATCTCAGGGAGTCAAACTTGAGTCTGTCATAATGCGACCTCAGGTTCGGCTTGCTGATTTGATAGATTTATTTAAACCCCTCAGACGCTTAATTGATTCTTTCAAATTGGAACTTCGGCACGATGTAATTCTTTCAACTGAGATCCAACTCAAGTACAGTGGGTATATCGATAGGGAAAATTTATTGGTTGAAAAGCAGAAGCGGTTGGAAAATATTAATATCGAAGGGAAATTTCAATACGACTTGATTCAATCTTTATCAACTGAAGCGAGACAGAAGTTGGCTCAAGTAAGGCCCAAAACGATTGGGCAAGCAAGTCGAATTCCTGGAGTTTCACCCAGTGATATCAATGTACTTTTAGTCTTAATGGGACGATAGTGTTCCACGTGGAACGTATTTATTTTTCTAAATAATAACATGTTATGATAGATTTGACAATATCGGATGTGAAAAAATCCATTCGAAATATTCCGGATTTTCCGAAACCAGGCATTCAGTTTAAAGATGTTTCGACGGCTTTTAAGGATCATCAGATTTTTCGATTTGTTGTTTCTCAAATTAAATCACACTATATCGATGCCGGTATAACTAAGGTTGTCGGAATTGAGTCTCGTGGATTTATTTTGGGCAGTAGTTTGGCAAGCGAATTTCATGCCGGCTTCATCCCCATTCGCAAGCCAGGTAAATTGCCTGCACATACATTTTCACAAACCTATGATTTGGAATATGGTTCAGACACGCTGGAGATTCATTCTGATGCATTGAGTGCTGACGATATTGTGTTGATACACGATGACCTTTTGGCCACGGGCGGTACGGTTAATGCAGCAATTGAACTGGTACGGAAATTTGGCGTTAAAAATATTTATGTCAATTTCTTTGTAGAGCTTGATTTCTTAGATGGTCGAAAACGGATTGATCAAAATGTGCCGGTTTGGTCGTTGGTTCATTTTTAAATTGAATTCATGAATTCCCCTTTGTTTGAATCTGTAAAAGATCTTGTTAAACTATTGCCTGAACATCCGGGTGTTTATCAGTATTACAACAAAGAAGGACGGATTATTTATGTAGGTAAGGCCAAAAATCTGCGAAAGCGTGTTTCATCATATTTCAGCAAAGAACATTCTGATCGAAAAACAAAAATATTAGTCCGGCAAATTGCAGATATTAGACATATCGTTGTTGAAACCGAGGAAGATGCATTGCTACTCGAAAACAACTTAATTAAAAAGTATCAGCCTCGTTACAATATTCTGCTTAAGGACGATAAATCATACCCCTGGATTTGTGTTAAAAATGAAACGTTTCCACGTGTTTTTTATACCCGTAAACTTATTCGTGATGGGTCAATTTATTTTGGACCATACACCTCAGTTGCAATGGTGAAAACATTGCTCGAGATTATTAAACAGTTGTTTACTATTAGAAATTGTAATTTAAATCTAAGCGAGCATAACATTCAAAAAGGAAAATATAAGGTTTGTCTTGAGTATCATATAAAAAATTGTTTGGGTCCGTGTGAGGGATTTCAGTATGAGTCGGGTTATTTGTCTGAAATAAATCAAGTCAAAGAAATATTGAAGGGAAACCTCTCTTCTGTATTCGAATATTTAAACGACAAGATGAGAGGTTTTTCTGCTGATTATCGCTATGAAGAGGCTGCTATGATTAAAGAAAAAATCAAAATTCTTGAAGGATATCGCAGTAAAAGTGCAATTTTTAGTGCTTCGTTAACTAATATCGAAGCGATCTCTTTTGCTGAAGATCCAAAATCGGCCTTTGTGAATTATTTGAAAGTGGTAAATGGTGCAATCGTACAATCTCATAACTTTGAAATAAAAAAGCGCCTTAACGAGTCAAAGGAAGATTTGATGGGATTTGCTATAGCAGAAGTTCGTCAAATTATTGGTAGTGGTGATTCAATTGAGTTGCTTGTTCCATTTAAGGTAGATTTGCAATTAAAGAAGACTATTATCACGGTTCCTATTCGTGGAGACAAAAAAAAGCTTCTCGATTTTTCTGAGCGAAATGCAAAGTTTTATCGTTTGGAGAAGTTAAAAAGCGAGTCGGTAAAGTCTCCAGAAATGAGATTGGAGCGATTGATGTTACAGATGAAAAGTGATTTACGGCTTTCAGACCCACCAGTGCATATCGAATGTTTTGATAATTCCAATATTCAGGGAGATTCTGCAGTAGCAGCTTGTGTCGTCTTTAAAAATGGAAAACCAAGTAAGTCAGATTATCGCCATTTTAATATCAAAACGGTTGTCGGGGCCAACGATTTTGCCTCGATGGAAGAGATTATTTACAGACGTTATTCTCGGTTGCTCGATGAAAATCAATCGTTGCCTCAACTTATTGTAATTGATGGTGGTAAAGGGCAACTTGGTTCAGCACTAAATTCCTTATCCAGATTAGGTCTGGTAGGTAAAATATCGGTTATTGGAATTGCCAAGCGTCTCGAAGAGATTTTTTATCCGGGAGATCCATTGCCTTTATATTTGGATAAAAACTCAGAAACATTGAAAGTATTGCAATATTTGAGGAATGAGGCTCATCGTTTTGGAATAACATTTCACAGAAGTAAACGGTCAAATAAGTTCTTGAATTCAGAACTTGATGCAATTTCCGGAGTGGGGGAAAGGACAAAAGAGAAATTATTGAAAGCCTTTGGTTCGATTGAGCAGATCAAAAGAGCTTCACTGTTGGAATTGGAAGCAATAGTTGGCAATAAAGCAAAGATATTAACTGAATACTTCGAGCACGATTCATCAGTTAGAAAAATATCTCTATAAACTCCATTTCTGTTAACGATAAAGTATATATTAGTTCTTTAATCTCATCATCATTCAGTAAGATCTTGGGGATGTGTTTCTTACCTGTAAGAAAAGTAATCATTAGATTTTTTAATGAATTGTTTGTCATGTGTTTAATTTCAACCGACTTAATGATCGATTTTACTACCTTTAATTCAATTTCTGCAATACAGTTCTCAAATTTCAATTCTGTTTTATATACATAATCTGGAGAATATCCATAAATCCACTCTTCCTTTACGTATTTTTGATTAATTAACTGATTAATTCTTTCATGATCTTCGTTATTTAATGCGGATTGATCTGATGGTTTATTATCTATAAAAAATTCTATTGAGATTAACTTAATTATTTCATCTATTGATATATGGGGGGCATATGGCTTTATATTGCATACTTTTGACTTTACTGATTTTATTGCCTTATCTGTATAGCGCTCCCTATGGTTCTTCAGAGAATCTGAAAGTTCTGTCAGGTTGGTATCAAATAGAATTGTACCATGAGCGATTACTCTGTTTTTAAAAATATGCATTGCACTTCCTGATAATTTCAAATTGTTGTATAACAGGTCATTTCTTTCTGATAACTGGATATTAAGATTATATCTGTTTAAAGCATTCACTACTGGAGTTGCTATTTCTTTGTAACTAACGCCTTTGCCTTCTTCAATATTTTTAATAACGCTAAAATTAATATTGCCCAAATCATGATATACAGTACCGCCACCAGAAATTCGTCTGGCCAGATATACAGGTTTCATAATTGAAAAATAATTATTTATTTCAGAAACTATAATTTGGTGTTTACCAACAACTATAGATGGTTCATTTATATAAAAAAATAAATAATCTTCTCTTTTTTCTTTTATAAGAAGTTCTTCAGTCGCTAAGTTGGTATATGGATTATTGGATGGCGAGACAATGAGGTTCATTATAGCAAAATTTTAATATTTGAGGAACTTACTGAACAATTCCTTTATGCATTCGTTTATTACTTATTGACAAATGTATGATGTTGAACATTTAATTTATACAAGATGATTAATAATTCTGTAAAAATCACATTCGCCGGTAATCCTCTAACATTACTTGGCAACGAAATCAAAGTAGGAGATGCGGCACCTGATTTTAATGCAGTTGGACAAGGTCTTTCACCTGTAAAATTATCTGATTTTGCCGGTAAGGTTGTTGTGATTGCGGTTTATCCTTCAGTTGATACCAGTGTCTGTGCTGCCCAAAACAGGCGTTTTAACGCTGAGGCAAATAACCTTAACGATGTTGTGGTACTCTCTGTGTCGTGCGATTTACCTTTCGCGCAATCACGTTTTTGTGCGGCTGAAGGGCTCAACAATATCAAAACCATTTCAGACCATAAAGATTTGGAATTTGGACAGAAATATGGTTTTTGGATTAAAGAATTGAGGCTTTTGGCCCGTGGTACAGTTGTTATTGATAAAAAAGGTGAAGTTAAATATGTTGAATATGTACCAGAAGTAACTCATGAGCCAGATTATGAGGCTGCTATGAATGTCGTTAAAAATTTAATTTAGTGAAAGGCCCTTTAGGGCTTTTCTTTTTAGAGCAAGATAAGTAAGGCGCTTGTAATGGTTATTACTATTACCAGCCATCTATAGTTGTTTTCTGGAATTGCTTTGACCATTTTAATTCCTAGCCAAGCACCGAAGCCAATAAACGGGAACACGAGAAAATCGATCAAGAGAGAATGAATTGTTATGTTCTGCCAAACCAGAATTTGCAGCGGAAGTTTTATTATGTTAATAATGGCAAAAAACCAGGCTGTTGTGCCAATAAAGTTATTTTTAGGCAGGTTTAGGGATAGCAAATAAATCGCAAACACCGGGCCAGCAACATTTCCAATCATGGTAGCAAAACCACCGGTAACCCCCATGATAGCGGCAAACCACCAGTTGTGCGGAAGAGAACCCTCACTTTTTGAACTTTTGTCGCGCCAAAGTAGTAGTCCGATACTGAAGAAAATACTCAAAGCAATAATGCTTTTGAACTGCTCATCGTTGACAAGATTGCCGACCCAGAGCGCAAGCAGCAATCCACCAAAAGCCCAAGGAAGAGCCCTAAAAAGGTGTTTCCACACTACATGTCGGTTGTAATAAAAAACACCGAAAATATCGGCTAATATAAGTATTGGAAGCAATATCCCTGTCGATAGTTTTCCCCCGAAAATCATTGCCAATACTGGTACCACAATCATTGAAACACCCGGTACCCCTGTTTTCGACATCCCGATAAGAATTGCAGAGAGCGAAATGAGTACCCAATCAATACCCGATAACATAAATTGGTCCAATCCCTGAAACATCTTGAATTTGAAATTTGAACAAAGAAACACTTTTTTTAAAGCTTATTGTTCAATCTCAACTTTCACTTATCAATTTGCCAATTCAAATTCATACTTTTAAGGACTAAAACTAAATTATAGATTATGAAGAAAATAGTGTCGGGTTGTATCGTGCTTCTGTTCGTTTTGCTGCAGCTGCAGTTATCAGCTCAAACGGCTAAATTTTCACAACCGCTTTACGGAGTGGCTTACTATCATGAATATATGCCATCAGAAAGACTTGGAGAGGATATTCGTCTGATGAAAGATGCTGGTATTAGTGTTGTTCGTGTTGGCGAATCGACCTGGAGCCTTTTTGAACCAAAAGAAGGCGAATTTGAATTTGCATGGATGGATACCATTCTGAATGAGTTTAGTAAAGCAAAGATTAATGTTATTTTAGGTACTCCCACCTATTCGATGCCGGCATGGCTCTGGCACAAACACCCTGAAGTTTTGGTGAATTATGAAAAAGGAGGTAAGGCTTATTACGGAATCAGGCAAAATATGGATATCACCAATCCCACTTTTCTTTTTTATGCGGAAAGAATTATCCGCAAGATGATGGTCAGATATGCCAAACATCCTGCGGTAATTGGTTATCAGGTTGATAATGAAACAACATCATATGGTGTAAACAATTACGATTTCCAGGTGAGTTTTGTGAATTATATCAAAAACAGGTTTAAGACAACAGAAAACCTCAATAAAATATGGGGACTAAACTATTGGGGCATGACTATAAGCGACTGGAGCGAATTCCCCCCACGCGACGGGGTTACCAATACCGCCTACAAACTTGAGTGGGAGAGGTTTAAACGCAAGGCCGTTGCCGATTATCTTACCTGGCAATCATCGATTGTTATGGAGTACAAACGGCCTGAACAATTTATAACCCATTGTTTTATGCCATCTGTTCAGGATATCGATCAGATAAGTAGTTCATCGAAAATGGATATTTTATCGGTCAATGTTTACCATGGCTCGCAAGATAACCTAACCGGCGATGAGATTGCTTTTGCAGGTGATTTTTTTCGTTCAGTGAAAATGAAGAATTATCTGATTACAGAAACCAATGCACAAACCATAGGTTGGGATTCCCGTTCGCAATATCCGCCTTACGATGGTCAATTGCGCATGAATGTCTATGCCCATATGGGCTCAGGGGCCAATATGGTCGAATATTGGCATTGGCATTCCATTCATTACGGCCAGGAAACCTATTGGAAGGGTGTGTTGTCTCACGATTTACAGCCTAATCGTGCGTATGTCGAAGTTACAAAGACCGCCAAAGAATTACAAAAATTTGGTGATAGGCTTGTGAACTTGAAAATTAAAAACCGTGTGGCAATTCTTTTCAGTCATGATTCCAATGCTGCACTTAATGTTATGCCTTTTAAATCGGCGAAGGCCGATATGTGGGGAAATTCGAACAATATCTATCGAAATGAGCTTGTCGGTCAGATGCACGCTGTGCTTTACCGCAATAATATCGGTGTTGATTTTATTTTTCCCGAAAATGCCAATTTCGAAGATTACGACCTGGTTGTTATTCCGTCACTTTATATTGCAAGCGATGAACTATTGAATAGAATCAGCCGTTACGTCGAGAGTGGCGGACATGTAGTAATGCAGTTCAAAAGTGGATTCTGTGATGAAAATTCGATGGTTAGACCAGTATTGGCTCCAGGCCCGCTCCGAAAAGCGTGTGGATTTTATTATCAGGAATTTTCGAATATTGGTGAGCTAAAACTGAGTGGTAACCCGTTTGGCATTGACGAAAAAGAAAATAAAGTAACAGATTGGGTTGAATATATCATTCCTGAAACTGCTGCGGTTTTGGCACAGTACGACCATCCTCAATTTGGTAAATATCCGGCTGTTACCCTCAATCGATATGGCAAAGGGACACTATTGTACGAAGGGACAAAACTGTCGGATCGGTTGCAGGAAAAGGTGTTGACAGATGCATTGAAGCGCGCCGGACTTGAGAATGAAATTCAATCATTGCATTGGCCAATCATCACAAAAAAAGGAATTAACGATTTTGGGAATACAGTTCACTATTTTTATAACTACAGCTCGGTGCCCGGCGAAATTGAATATTCGTATGGCGCTGGAAAGGAGTTGATTAGTGAAAATAGGATCACCAAAGGAAATAAAATTCAAATTGAACCCTGGGGAGTCATGATTGTTGAAGAAGATTGATGTTAACGAAGTAATTTTGAGGTCCAGGCAAAACTTCTTTCCTGATTTAATTGCTTTTATCTAAATTTGCCCAAAATTTACCGGAGACTCCGGGTTGTTGAAAATATTATTAAAATTTAGCAAATAATGGCAAGCACAGCAGATTTCAGAAATGGCTTATGTATCGAATACAATGACCAGCCATTTCAAATCGTCCAGTTTCAGCATGTTAAACCAGGCAAGGGTCCTGCTTTTGTTCGGACAAAACTTAAAAACCTGAAAACCGGAAGAGTAATTGAGAATACCTTCTCGTCAGGGGTCAAGATTAATACCATCAGAGTTGAACGCCGTCCGTATCAGTTCTTGTATAAAGATGAATCAGGATTTAACTTTATGCACGCCGAAACCTTCGAGCAGGTCTTAATTGAAGAGGCAATGGTTGAGAATGCAGACCTTTTGAAAGAGGGCATGGTGGTCGAAGTGATGTATCACACTGATACAGAAACCCCTCTAACCGTCGAACTTCCACCCTTTATCGAATTGGAAGTTACATATGCCGAACCGGCTGAAAAAGGCAATACTGCCTCTTCAAACGCCCAAAAAGCGGTAACGGTCGAAACTGGAGCAACTATTTATGTGCCACTATTTGTTAATCAGGGTGATATCATCAAAGTGGATACCCGCGACAGAAGTTATTCGGAAAGAGTAAGAAACTAATATTGTCAGCGAAAAATAACAAAGGCCGGAATTTTCCGGCCTTTGTTATTTATGCAATTTGTTTAACATCAAATGATTAACATCGCATCACCATAGGTGCCAAAACGATATTTTTCTTTGATGGCTGCTTTATAGGCGGCCATCAAATTATCGTATCCTGCAAAAGCCGAAACCATCATCAGCAATGTTGAGAGCGGCAAATGGAAGTTCGATATCATACTGTCGGCCACACTGAATTCGTAAGGCGGGAAAATAAACTTGTTGGTCCAACCTTCGTAAGGCTTAAGCATTCCGTTGGTCGAAACAGAGCTTTCGAGCGTCCGCATAACGGTAGTCCCGACAGCACAAACGCGATGCTTTTCTTCTTTTGCCTGATTGACAATCGAAACAGCTTCATCGCGGATCCAAATCTGCTCTGAGTCCATTTTGTGCTTGGTCAAATCTTCAACATCTACGCTTCTAAAATTTCCCAATCCAACATGAAGGGTAATTTCTGCAAAGTCAATACCTTTAATTTCCAACCTTTTGAGTAGCTCTCGGCTGAAATGCAAACCGGCTGTAGGGGCGGCAACAGCACCTTCGTGTTTGGCAAAAATAGTTTGGTATCGCTCTGCATCTTCCTCCTCAACTGGGCGATTAATGGTTTTTGGAAGTGGCGTTTCGCCCAGAGAGTAGAGCGTTTCTTTAAATTCTTCATAACTGCCATCGAACAGGAACCGTAATGTACGTCCGCGAGAGGTCGTATTGTCGATCACTTCGGCAACCAAAAGATCGTTTTCTCCAAAATAGAGCTTATTTCCAATTCTTATTTTGCGTGCCGGGTCAACCAAAACATCCCAAAGACGCTGTTCGCGGTTAAGCTCACGAAGCAAAAACACCTCAATTTGTGCTCCTGTTTTTTCTTTGTTACCGTACAAACGTGCGGGAAAAACTTTGGTATTGTTAAATACCATAACATCTTTATCATCGAAGTAGTCAATCACATCTTTGAACATCTTGTGCTCAATCTTGCCAGAGTTTCGATGTAAAACCAGTAAGCGCGATTCATCCCTGTTTTTGGCCGGATGAAGAGCGATAAGTTCTTCCGGGAGATTGTACTTAAATTTTGAAAGTTTCATAGTTGATGAAATTATGCTGTTTTATTTGTTTCTTCATTTTCCTGACGATCTATTCGTGCAAAAGCTGATACTTCGTCCATAAAGTCTGAGATTTGCCAGGCGCTGTCCAGTGTATAATCTCCAACTCTAGTCCGGATTAGCCCTGTAAGATAGGCACCGCTCCCAAGGGCATAACCAATGTCGCGCGCCAAAGCCCTGATATATGTTCCCTTGCTGCATACAATCCTGAGCTTTGCTTCAGGGGCTGTGTATTCAAGCAATTCGATTTCCTTAATAACAAGTGTTTTCGCTTTGAGTTCAAGCGCTTTCCCTTTTCTTGCCAATTCGTAGGCTCTTTTCCCGTCGACTTTGATGGCCGAAAACCCGGGAGGAACCTGTTCTATTGTTCCAATGAATTGCAATAAAACTTCACGAATCAATTTTTCATCGATATGCGAAGCTTCAAATATCTGATCTTCCTCTGTTTCCAGATCGAATGACGGAGTTGTTGCACCAATTTTTAAGGTGGCAATATACTCTTTTTCTGCGGCCTGAATGAAATCGATATCCTTTGTTACCTTACCGGTACATATTACCATTAACCCGGTGGCTTTCGGATCCAGGGTACCGGCATGGCCTACCTTTAGTTTTTTGATGTGCATTCGTTTGCACACATGATGTCTGACTTTGTTGACCAGATCGAACGAGGTCCAATCGAGCGGCTTGTCAAAAACCAGAATCTCTCCTGCCTGAAAATTAAATTTATTTGGGTCAATCTGCATCGGCTAACTGATAACGAGACGGTTGTATTGATTCTATTTCACCCGGTTGTCGGAGAAGTTGGGACGAAAGCAAACAGTTATTTACTGTTTTTCTAAATCGTTGCTGAATATTGCGATTCAATTCTTGTAGCACTGACAATCACTCGTCCGACTTTGGTTTTTTCATAATTGCATAGATTTCAAAAAGAAAACCAAACAATACGACAATAGGAGCAAGCGTAATCCTTCTGAAACTGAAAATTTCCTTGTTAAAAACGTTGGGGTCATCGCTTCCTCCTCCAATCATCAGAAGAAATCCAACAATGATGATAAAAAACCCAATAACAAGCAGCTTCAGGTTTTCTTTGCCTAATGCAAAAGCTTTCTCATCAGTGTTTTCGACTTTTTTTGCCATGTATGATACGATTATATTTGTAACCCGCAAAGATAGATCAATAAAAGAGCTGATCAAACTTCATTCGTAAAAATTTATTGACTGCAAAATAGGTAGATAGGCCGGTAATGAATATTCCGAACAAGAAAATGGAGGCGACCAACAGAATAAGCGATGTTGAATCCTGAAAATTGATAAAATCTTTCAATTCAACCTGATACGAAAAGAAAAGGGCCAGCAGCATAAAACAGGCAATGATGGCACCGTAAATTCCGTGAAGAATTCCCTTCGCCACAAACGGACGGCGTATAAATGACCTTGTTGCCCCGACCAGTTGCATGGTATTGATTAAGAATCGTTTGGAATATATCGAGAGCCGTATGGTATTGTGAATAAGGGCCGTGAAAATAATAAACATCAAACCGCCAAGTGCCAGAAGAATAAAACTGATTTTCTTGACATTGGCATTCAATTGCTTAACAAGGTTCCGCTGATAATAAACTTCCTGGACTTCGGGATAGGCTGTAAATTTTTTCTCCAGCATAGTGAGGCTGTCGGGATTCGAATAGGCGGCATACACCTTGACATCAATCGATGAAAGCAATGGGTTGTAGCCAAGCAGGCTGACAAAGTCTTCTCCCAGCTCGCCTTTAAGCTCGGCTGCCGCACTCTCTTTATCGACAAATCGGGTCGATTTAATAAAGTCAGTGGCTTCAAGGTTTTTCTGTAGCCTGATAACATCCACATCGCGGGCATCGGGTTTGAGTATCAATGTCACGCCGATATTCTCCATCACATAGTCGGATAACCGCTGGGCATTGATGATGAGCAGCCCCAGCAAGCCGAAAAGAAATAGGATAAGCGATATGCTTAACGTGGTGGTGAAGTAGGAGCCCCAAAGGCTTTTCTTCACCTGTTTCTGCCTTTTTTTTACCATAAAATTGGTCGATGAGTGCTTGGCTCTAAATTATTGGTTTTTTATTCAAAATGCTACCTCCAAATAAAATTCCTGCCAGTAAAAGTACCAGAATTACCGAACTAACCATTGCGATTTTACGGCCGGTGTAGAACGACTGCGGTTCGAAGCGAAATTCAATATCGTAATCGCCCGGAGCAAGGAGGGCTGCGCGCAACAGATAATTTGCCTGAAAATGTGCAATTTGCTGGTTGTTCACATAAGCATTCCAACCTTTGGGATAGTATATTTCTGAGAAAACGGCTATTTGTTCGCTCTTTCCCGAAAAGTGATAAACCAATTGGTTAGGGGCATACGATTTTAACGCTATAAAAGCGGTTGAATCGGCCACAAATGTTTTCCCGTTCGATTGGGTTTCGAATATCTTATTCACAACAATCTCGTTAGCCGGATTAATGGTTCCCAGCGCTGCTATTTCTTGATCGGCATTTTCAACCGTGCGATACTCATGAACCAGCCAGGCACTTCCCAACGCATGGTTGTTTTGGACCGGCGCAGCCGAGGGGTTGACTATCAGGTATCTGGTATTCAGCATATTTAAGGCATTCAATCCAGTAAAGACGGTATCGATGTTATCGAGCGATTTCAGGCTGTTGAAACGCTGGGCAATCAGTTGCATCTCTTTCGAGATATGAAAATCAATTAACTCCTGATAGCGTCTCATCTTGGCTCCGTGATAACCACCAACCGAATGGTGATAATAGGAGGTAGAAGCATCTGAAAAGGGATCGACGGTCATATTCAACACCCTGTAACCGGGAGCTTTATCTGTCAAAATCTCCTGATTGGCCACCGATGGTGCATAAGGAACGGCAGCTTCGCGAGCAGGTACAAAGTTGTCGTTGTTCAGGTATCGGCGGTCGACCATCCACAAATCCAGCAAGATGAGAAGACCCAAAGCCGGTAAAACGGTTGATAGTTTGATTTTTTTCGACAGAAAGGCCCACAAAGCGGCGGCGCTTAGCAAGATGAAAATGGCCGAGCGGAAAGCGTCGCTCCTAAGCAGTTGTTCGCGATCGCCGGCCAGACTCTGGTGCAGCCATTCGGGCAGACGCGAATCACTAACTGAAGTAAACGACCCTGAGATACCGGGTATAATGGCAAAAACAAGCGACAGGCCAGCCGTGATCAGTACACTATAGCCCAAGGCTTTCTTCCAGTTCTGTGTCTCTGCTTTTCCGCTAAAGATTTGCTCGAGCACATAAATGGCCATCAGTGGCAGGGTAAAGCTGGCAATAACCAGAATCATCGAAACGGTCCTAAACTTGTTGTAACCGGGTACATAATCGAGAAAAAAGTCGGTAAGGGCCATGAAGTTATGTCCCCATGAAAGCATCAGCGAAAGTAAGGTTGCCACTGCAATCCAGATGCGGAAGGGGCCTTTGACCAGAAACAATCCCAAAACAAAAAGGAAAACAATAACAGCTCCGGCATAGACCGGCCCTGAGGTGCCGGGCTGGTCGCCCCAGTAGCCGGGCAACTGCTTAACCAACTGATTGGCATTGGGTACATTATTGGCTTTTAAGGCTTTCGCCGTTTCTGAATCCTGCCCAAAACCTACCGTTGATGAGCCGCCTTTGAAATTGGGTACCAACAGCGTGAACGATTCATCGATACCGTAGCTCCATCCAGTGGCATAATCTTTATCGAGACCAGAAGTTTGGTTCTGTTGATTGTGTGTCAAATCAGATTTTCCACGAATGGAGAAATTGCCATATTCGTAAGTGGTCCAAAGCCTTTCGGTATTGGCTGCCACGGCCAGCAAGGCGAAGGCAAAAATGATAGCCGAGCGTTTCAGGAATTCGGGTAACCGCTTTTCGCGAAAGGCAAACCAAAGTTCAGTGAGGCCCATCACCAAAATCGTCAGCAACGTATAGTAGGTTATTTGCAGGTGGTTGGCATAGACCTGCAAAGCCAGGAAGAGGGCAAAAATGATACTCCCTTTCCATAAATCTTTTTTCAGTGCATGGTATAGGCCGGCAATCAGCGGTGCCATATAACCAATGGCAATTGCTTTCGAGTTGTGCCCGGCGGCAATGATGATAAAATTATAGGAGGAAAAGCCGAATGCCAGGGCTCCTACAATGGCCAGCCAGGGATTGATATTAAATAGCAGCAGTGCAATGTAAAAACCAATCAGATAAAGAAAAACAAAACTTACTGGTCGCCAGTCGAACAGGTTGGTCAGTTTATAGATTGGGGTAACCAGCGAGAACGAAGGGACACCAATCAGGTAAGCCGGCATACCGCCAAACATCGAGTTGGTCCAGAGGGCCACATCATCGTGCGTAGCATTATAATCGTTTATCTCTTTCGACATGCCAATGTAGGTGTTGGTGTCGTGTTGGTTCAGCTTTTTCCCTTCGAGAGCCGGCGAAAAGTAGATAACGGGTAGCAGCAGAAAAAGTAGAATTGCGGCGAGGTGAGGTAAAAACTTCTTCATCGAAAAGTTATTCATAACATTCACTGTTCAATATTTATGGGCAAAAATACATAATTTTTATCAGCAGGAATGGTGTCGTCACCACCAATCAGTAATGGAGTTACAGGATATTCGGCTTTAGCTGTTTTCAGGTTGCTTTTACCTGTTACGCTCTTGCTCGTCCAGTTTTATATCATCATCCCAAATATTGCCCATGTGGTTATCCGGCTCCCGACCAAACTTTAAAAACGGTTAATCTCAAAATTATATCGAATCAAAATCCATATCTGCTTCCCGGTTACTCGCCATTGAAGGAGACGCTATGCGGAGTTGATGCGGAGTTAGTGCGGAGTTAGTGCGGAGTTGATGCGGAGTTGATTTGGTTCGGAATAGGGTTTAGATGAATGATGCACCAACCTTTCGGACAACCTTCGTTTGAGTGTTAGCGCCATTACCGATTTGATTGCACCGCGATTGAATCCCAACATTCAGGGTGAGTGTTACTATTGGCGATGCCGATTGTTGATTTGGTCAGATGAAATTGGGTTTGGGTATCGGTTAATTGTCGATTGAGATTATCTTTGTTGAATAGATGATGCCTTAACCGGAAATCTATATACTTTCAAATTATTGAAAAACAAATTGATGGGGATTATTATCAAACAAACCGTTAAGGGAAGTTTATGGTCGTATTTGGGGGTAATCATCGGGTTTGTTACCACCACCTATTTCTATACTGAATACCTGACGCCCGAAATTGTTGGGTTGTTTGGATTGCTGGTAGCCATATCGACCATCACCGGCGGATTGTCGTCGCTTGGGCTTCCGGGGGTAACGGCAAGGCTGTTTCCTCGGTTTAGGAGTAAAGCCGATGGGCACCACGGTTTTTTGCTGATGGCCACCCTTCCGCAGATTGCCGGGTTTGGGCTTTTTCTGTTGCTCTATTTCATCTTCCGCGAACAACTTATCCAGAACAACCTTGGGAAGTCTGAACTTTTTGCCGATTATGTCTGGCTACTTATCCCGTTAACCCTTTTCACGCTGATATTTGTCTTTTTGGATACCTACAACAAGGTGCTTTACGATGCGGTTTTGGGAACCTTCCTTCAGGAATTTCTGCAGCGTTTTCTCATTTTTGTGGTAGTAGCCCTTTACATGTTTAAATGGATTAACCTCGAACAACTGATTATTGGTTATGCCATTGCCGTTTCGGTTAAAGCGGTTGTCATTTTTGTTTTTCTGCTTTTCAGGGGAGAAATTACATTTCGTTCCGAGCCGGGTTTTATCGATCCTTCGCTAAAAAAAGAGATCTTCGATGTGGCGCTCTTCTCCATTATCGGTGGTTTGGGCTCGCTGGTGGTTTTCAATATCGATAAAATTGTGATTAACCAAATGCTCGATTTGGGCAATACCGGTGTTTATACCATTGCCTTCTACTTTGGCACGCTGGTGGTTATCCCTTCGCGGCCGTTGCTGAAAATTGCCGGTACGTTGATTGCCGATGGCTGGAGCAATAATGATATGGCCAAAATCAAGGAGATATATTATAGAAGCTGTATCAATCAATTTATTATCGGGGGTTTTCTTTTTCTGGGTATCTGGGCCAACATCGATAATATTTTGGCCATTTTGGGTCCCGATTATCAGCAGTCGAAATGGGTTATTTTCTTTATTGGGCTAGGGTACTTGTTCGACATGATGACGGGTGCCAACGGACTGGTTATCGGTTATTCTAAATATTACCGGGTTTCGCTTTGGTTTATCCTTATTCTGGTGGTTACCGTAGTGGGGTTACTCTATCTGTTTATTCCGCTTTGGGGTATCACCGGTGCGGCCCTGGCTATTGCGCTGGCGTTGTTGATGAACAACCTGATGCGCCATCTCTTTCTGGTGGTCAAATACGGGCTGCAACCCTTTACCCTGAAATTTGTTATGGTAGCAGTGGTTTTTATGGCCATCTATCTGGTCCAGTATCCGATTCCGCAACTTTATTTTCTGATTGATATTCTGGTTCGCGGAACCTTGATTGTGGCGGGAACCGGTCTGATGCTGGTCTTTCTTCCGGTATCGGACGATTTTCAAGCCATTTGGAAAAAAGGGTTATCGCTACTGAAACGAAAATGATTCAAAACGTAATTTTATCGACATGACAATCAATACCAACTACTTCAACCGTTCGGCCCGCGAGGAGATGTTGAAATATATTCCGGCTAATGCCGAAAAAATACTGGAAGTGGGGTGCGGCGAAGGGCTTTTTCTCGACCTGTTGACCCGCGCCGGCAAAGAGAGTTGGGGCTTGGAAATCAATGCCGAAGCGGCAGCTGAAGCGCAAAAATTTGCCGGCAAGATTTTGGTGGGCGATTTTATAGCCATGTCGCTGTCGGGCGATTTGCCGTTGGGTTATTTCGATTGTGTGGTTTTTAACGATGTTATCGAACATTTTACCGACCCGTGGCAGGCTGTTCGGCTGGTAAAACCGCTGCTTTCGCCTGCCGGGGTGATTGTGGCCTCTATTCCCAATTTTCGTTATATTGGTAATTTAGTGGAGATTATAACAACTGCAGATTTTCGCTACCGCGAAGAAGGGGGCATTCTGGACATGACCCATTTCCGCTTTTTTACACTGAAGAGTATCATTCGCCTTTTCGACGAATGTGGCTATCGGGTGGTTCGCTACGAAGGACTGCGCCCTTGTAAAAGCTGGAAAGAGAAAATGGTGATTTCCCTCTCGATGGGTCGTTTTGAAGATATGCGCCATAAACAATTTGCCGTTGTTGCCCAACCCCGAGAAAGCATAATATGATTTCGATAATTGTTTCCACCCGAAAAAGCGACACACAACTGGCCAGGTTTAGCGAGAATATCGCTCACACTATCGGTGTTGAACATGAGTTGGTCGTGATTGAAAATGACCGTAAATATTCGCTTTGCCAGGCATATAACCTTGGCGTTTCGCGTGCCCGATACGCGTTTTGCTGCTTTGTACACGACGATGTATCGTTCGAAACGGAAAACTGGGGGAAACTGCTCGTTGAGACGATGTTGCATCAACCCGATTTGGGGTTGACCGGGGTGGCCGGAACGCAGTTTAAATCTTCATATCCGTCGGCATGGGGACAAAGTCCAGCACTTGGCCGTTTCAAGAAAGGACATATCTTTCATCAAATCAATGGGAAGCGCACTTATCTGGAATTTGATACAAATCCCGAAAACAGTGACTTCGATGATGTGGTTTGCCTCGATGGGGTTTTCCTCTTTACCCGGAAGAATATTGTTGAAAAATGTCGCTTTGACGAAGAACTGCTAACCGATTTCCACGGATATGATATCGATTTTTCGTTGCAGGTTTATTTTGCAGGTTTTCGTGCCATTGTCGACAGACGCCTGCGCATCGTCCATTCATCGGGTGGCAGTTATTCTCCTCAGAATACCATTGCCAACCGGTTGATTGCACGCAAGTGGAAAAAACAACTGCCGGTTGCGGCTCAGGTTTGTAGCCTTGCGCCTTGGCAAATGCGCTTGCTCGACTGCGAAAACTGGTGCTATTTTCTTTGGCAAGCTGCTGTGAGGAAACTGTCAGGGAGATAAATATTTATGATATTTTGCAGGTTATCCAGCCTGTTATCATTTTGTAAATCAGGATTGTCTTTACCTTAAGATGAAGGTTGGGCCAGTGGGTTTTCAGCAAAAGCAGCGGAAGCCGGTAGCGGTCGGAAATTACCTGCCTTTGGTTGACCGCTGTTGCCTGAATATTGTGCAACCTGAATTTAACCAATGTTTTGCGTATCAATCCCAATTGATAATGTGCGGCGCAGCGATACCAAAATTCATAGTCGAGCGATTGGCGCAGGTTTTCGGCAAAGTATCCAATCTGCTCAAAAACGGATCGTTGAAGCAGTACTGCTGTGGGTTCGCCAATTTTATTGCGTGGCTGGGCATACAAATCGGAACGGCCAATTAGCCATTTCCCATCGATAATTTCCGGAAAATGTTGTTGTACGGCTTCAAGGTTCACTTCCCGTTGAGTGCTTTCGCCAAAGGTTTCGCGCAGGCAGAAAACCAATCCCACCTGTTCACCCTTCTCTTCGGCAAAAGCCACCATCTCCGACACACAATTGGGGTGCAAAATATCGTCCTGAAACAGAAATTTAATGTATTTGCCTGAAGCATAACGAATCGAATGGTTCCAGTTGGCCCCAATTCCTGATGGTTGATGGCTGACGATTTGAAAAGGGATATCGCCCGACGAGAGCAGTTCGGCGGCTATCGTCAGCGAATGGTCGTTCGAATGGTCGTCAGAAAGAATAATTTCGAGCGGACGATAGGTTTGTGCCAGTGCCGAAAGGAGCGCTTCAGCCAGATATTTCTCGCCGTTATATATCGGGATACAGATGGAAACCAGCGGTTTTTCAGTTAAAGGCGACATACGAGTAGCATTCTTATCCAAAGAAATGAAATTTTCGGCGGATGTACGAATGTCCGGCAAAAGTAGTCAGGTAGAAAAGTATTGTTTTCAGGTTGCAAGCCGATTTCAGGAAATACTTCCGGGCCTCTTTCATTTCGCCTGTCAGGTAAAAATAGCGGGCTAAGGTTCCATTGACCCTCTTTCGGCCCAGGCCTGTTTCGGTTGGATAATCAACCTGATACTGGTTTAATAGTCTGATGGAAAACTGATAATCGCGAAGGCGGTAGTTGCGGTCGAGCGAAAGATTGGCCCCATCCACATGGCGTCGGTAGAGGCTTTGGCAAACTTCGACAGTGGGATTTTGATGGAATAGGCGTAAAATCCAATCCCAGTCGAGCTGACCATATTCTTCCTCGAAAAGGATGTTTTTAAGTTTACTGTCGAATAAGATGGTGCCCAGATAACAGTTCTGGCGGTCGTTGCGTCGGGCCAGTTTATCGCGAAAAGTTTCATTGGTTGCAAATGTGCGATACCCATCGGGGTGACTGGCTGAGCGAATATTTTCGTTTCCATTTTTATCGGCAATTGTATAGCCACAGGTAACAATTGGAGCTTCAGCTGTCCAACGAAGCTGCGATTCAACTCTGTGGGGAAACCATTCGTCGTCGTGGTCCATCAGACAAATGTAGTTGCCGCTTGCCTGTTGTAGGCCAAGGTTGCGGCCTCGGTTTGGGCCACCGCTATTCTTTCCGGTAGAAAGAATTTTAACCGGATATTGAACTGCAATTTCGATGGTCGAATCGGTTGAGCAGTCATCGACAACAATAACCTCTAGCAAAAACTGCTCGTTACAGCCATGTTGGGTAACCAGCGAATCGAGGGCACGTCTGATGGTTTTTTCAGCGTTATAAGTTGTAATAATGACAGTTACCGTTTTCATTTTGGGTGTAAACTCATTTATTTAACCGATGACAGGGTTTCCATTAATACGACCAGTTTTTGGGTCAATCCGCTGCGCGAGAATTTTTTATAGTTGTCACTTTCGATACGATCGATCCCTTGTTCGTATTGGTGGAACAACATTAGCAGCGCCTCTTTCATTTTGGTTTTATCGCCAAAATTGCATACCACCCCGTTCGATGCTTCGTTGAGAACAGCTGCGGTATCGCCATCGGTCGGTCCAATGGCCAGAATGGGCCGTTTTACAGCAAGATATTCAAAAACCTTTCCCGGGATAATCCCGTTTACATTGGGTGTGTTGTTCAGCGGCAAATAGAGCACGCGCGACGATGCAATAGCTTTCATGGCATCATCGTGGTTCATGAAAGGAATAAACTGACAAAATGGGTCCAGATTATATTTCCCGATATCTTTTTTGACGGCATCGACCAAATCGCCAATCATCTTAATGGATAGCTTTTCGCCCAATTGAGGATTTTCGTCAATTAGTTCGCGTAATGCCTGCCAGAATGGCGTTTGATTGCGATCGTTGTTGATCGAGCCGAGATGAGTAATGGTAAACTGTCGGTCAAGACTGACTTGATGTGAACTAAAATTAGCTTCGTCGAAACCGTTGGTTATCACGTGTACATTACGGGCACCCAGTCGGGCTAAATCACGGCCCCAGCTTTGGCTGACAGTTAGCTGCGCCGTACTTTGAGTCAAAACGCGATGTTCAAGTCGTTTATGTTGCCAAAGCGTTAGGCGGGTCAATTTCAATTGATGGAAGAAATCGATTTCGGTCCAGGGGTCACGGAAGTCGGCTATCCACGGAATCCCGAAACGGTTGGCCACTTTCATGGCAATCAGATGGGTGGTATGCGGTGGTCCGGTACTGACAACCAAATCGACAGGATTTTCTTTTAGATAACGGGTAAGCCATTTATTTGCCGGCCTAATCCAAAGCATTTTGGCATCGGGAATAAAAAAATTGCTTCGTACCCAAACCGATAGTTTCTCCTTGAAGCCAGGCTTGGCATCCTGAAACAGAACCCCTGGTTTTACGGCGTTTCCCTTTCGGCCTATAAATTTGGCATAAAGCTGGTATGGTTCGGTGATAAGGCAGCCCACAATCTCGGTATCAGGATGGATATCGCGAAGCAAACTTTCGTCCGTAGATGGATATTCGGCATTTGTTGGCCTGAAAATAACTGGTTGCCAGTTGTGCTGATGCAGAAGATTGGAGAAATTAAGCCAGCGCCTCACGCCGCTACCTCCGCCCGGTGGCCAGTAATAGGTTATTATCAGCACTTTTTTCATCAGGTGGTTGCTCCGTTATTACAGGTTCTGGCCTGTATGGATAATATTTTTGGTGGGAACGGTGGCTACAAAATCTTTCAGATAATAGGGTTCGTAATAGGCTGTATCGACAAACCTTTTTTCGGAATAAGCTTTTTCGGCCAGTGGGGCGATGTAAGCGGCAGAAGTATGTACATCGGCTACGAAGAGGGCGTTCTCGTGACCAATGGCTGCTGCACTTGGCTGAACCGTTTCCAAAAAAGGCCACTTTATCTGTTTTCAGCTGCTCTTCGAACGATTGATGGTCGATGATGTCGGCGCTGATTTTTTGGATTTGCTCTCCTTTGGCGTTATAAACTGCGGTGTAAACTTCCATTCTGCGGGCATCAATCATTGGGCAAAAGAGCATTGATGCTTCATCCGGAAGATGGTATCGGGCAGAATTGGAAATCACATGGTGGGCCATGGCTTCGAGCGAAGGAATGGCTATCAGCGGCTTTCCGGATGCATAGCAAATTCCTTTGGCTGTTGATACACCGATGCGCAAACCGGTGTACGAACCCGGTCCGCCCGAAACGGCAACGGCATCAATGTCGTGCATTGATATTCCCTTTTGTTGAAGAAGCTCATCGATAAAAAGGGTGAGTTGCATGGCGTGGTTCTTTCCAGCATGATCTTCGCGAAGGGCGACAGAAATTCCATCCTTTCCCAGCGAGACAGAACAGACTTCTGTTGAGGTATCAATATTTAAGATTGTTGCCATCTCCTTTTTTCGCAAAGATGGGAAAATTAGATGAAATTTGAATCATTAACCTGTATCACAGCTAAACGAGCAGGGCTGAGGAATGCTGTTTTGCCAACCCTTTATTGCCTTATTTTTATTAATTCCGAATAAATTTCAAAAAAAATGCAAAAGATTCAATCATTTTTTTGAACAGTTTGTTACATAGGTACAAAAGCATGACATCAAAATGTTTATGTTTACTAATTTTGGGGGTCGAATGGTAGTTTGAAAATATGCACTATGTTAAAAACGGTTATAATTGACGACGATTATGTTTCAAGAATGATACTTAAGGAATTGCTTGAGAAATTTTTGAATAATATCGATTTGGTTGGCGAGGCGGCTTCAGTTCAGGAAGGTGTTGATCTGATTGAAAAGACTGAACCCGAACTTGTTTTACTCGACATCAGCCTTCCTGACGGAACGGGGTTCGATTTGTTGGACAAAGTCAAAAAGGTCGACTTTAAAATCATTTTCATTACCGCTTACAGTGAATATGCCATCAAGGCTTTTAAATACTCTGCATTTGACTATATTGTTAAGCCACTTAATATTGACGAGCTGTCGAAGGCTATTTCCAGGATTCCGCAGATAAAGAAAATTGAAAATAAGGGAAGTGTGAAATCTCTGAAAGAAAATTTGTTGTCGGTTCCCGATGATGGGCCTAAAACCATTGCATTACCTGAGCAGAATGGCTTTGCCATCATACGTGTCAACGATATTGTTCGCTGCGAAGGGATGCGAAACTATACGAAGATTATCTTCCGTGACGCAGAGGCAAAAGTTGTGAGCCGGACATTGCTCGAATTCGAAAACCTGCTCGTACCTCTTGGTTTTGTGAGGATTCACCGAAGCCATTTGGTCAATATTGTAAACGTTGTGCGTTATCTCAAGTCGAATGGTGGAATGGTAGAACTGAAAACGGGCGAACAGCTTAAAGTTTCGCCAAAGCACAAAGAAGATTTATTGAATAAGATTCTGAACAATAAGTTATAGGCAAATATCTCAGCGATAACAAAGGGGCGGAAAAAACTAAATTTCCGCCCCTTTGTTATCATTGTTCATCACGGTTATACCCATTTCAGATATTTGAAATCCTGACGGTTGGGCAATTCGGGATGTTTGGCAAAAATGCGCAATCCATAATTGTATGAACCTGGTTTGGTGAGTTTCAGGTCGAGTGAATAGTGGGTTAACCCATTTTCAGTTTTTTCAGGCGAAAACTCGAACCGCTGTACAAACTCGGGTTGGTCGTCGCCGGTAACCAAAATTAGTTCAACTCCAATTTCCTCTGCTTTCAACTCTTTAATATCGAGTGTTATGCGCGATGGATATTCCTGTCCCATTTTATAGGTATTGGTAATCCCATCGGAAAGATTAACATTCACGACCTCAATTTGCTCCCAAACGTTCAACACCTTCTGCTTCCATTTTGCAATCTCTTTGGCTTTTGTGTAACCATTGGCTTTCAACTTTTCCGTACGTTCAGCCTGAGGGATATAATAGCGTTGGAAATAGTCTTTCATCATCCTCTTGGTGGTAAACTGCGGTGCCACTTCAGCAAAAGTATTTTTGATAAAGTCGACCCAAAGTACCGGGATGTTTTTGTCGTTGCGGTAGTAATAAGCCGGAACGATTTCATTTTCGAGGATACTGTATATGGCTTCGGCATCCAGTTCATCCTGAAGCTCCTGGATATCGAACGACTGTTCGAGCGGTAAGGCCCACCCTGCATCCTGTTTGTATCCTTCGACCCACCAGCCGTCGAGGACAGAGAAATGCAAAGTGCCGTTCATCACCCCTTTTTCGCCCGAAGTCCCAGAGGCTTCCAACGGTCGGGTGGGTGTGTTCATCCATACATCGCAACCCTGCACCAGCATCTTACCGATATTCATGTCGTAGTTGTGGATAAAGAGGATTTTGCCGATGAATTCAGGGCGCTTCGAAATGTCAATAATATATTTTATCAAATCCTGGCCTGCTTTATCAGCCGGATGTGCTTTCCCGGCAAAGAGAAATTGAACCGGCTTGTCGGGATTATTGACAATTCTGGAGAGACGGGCCAGGTCGCGGAAGAGCAGATGGGCACGCTTATAGGTTGCAAAACGGCGGGCAAAGCCAATGGTCAATGCTTTCGGATTGATTTTGGAAAACACTTCCGCGATATATTTGGGGTTCTCGTTTCGAAGAATGTGGGTATCTGTCGATCGCTGTTTGATAAATTCGATCATTTTTTCGCGCAATTTCGACTTGGTTTCCCATATAAGCTTATCCTGAACTTTGTATATATTTCTCCACGCCCGCATTTCCGAATCGGCATCATAATCGTGGATGTCGGTTGCAAGTTCTTCCGAGTCAAGGCAGTTATCGTGAATCTCTTTCCATTCGGTGGCTGCCCAGGTAGGGTAGTGTACCCCATTGGTAACATAACCAATATTTTCGAGCTCTTCAGGCATAAATCCTTTGTAGAGATCAGACAACAGTTCTTTGCTTACATCGCCGTGAAGTTTACTAACGCCGTTTATCTCCTGAGAAAGATTGGCCGCCAGATAGCTCATATTGAACTTACCTTCTGAAGCACTTGCCTTACCAAGTATAAGCAAATCGGATTGCGATATTTCCAATCTGTCGGCCATTTTACCCATATACAGTTTGAATAAATCATCGGGGAAAGCATCGTGGCCGGCAGGCACGGGAGTGTGCGTGGTGAAGAGGGTTGAGGCCCTTACCATCTCTTTAGCCTCGGCAAAGTTGAGCTCCTTTTGGCTGATAAGGTTCCAGATGCGCTCGAGGCTGATAAAAGCAGCATGACCCTCATTACAGTGATAGATATCGGATTGCACTCCAATTTTTTCGAGCGCTCTGATACCGCCAAGACCTAAAACAATTTCCTGTTTCAAGCGGTTTTCGTTGTCGCCGCCGTAAAGATGATGGGTGATAAAACGATCCTGTTCCTGGTTGGCATCGAAATCGGTATCCAACAGATAGAGTTTGACATTCCCTACGTTGACGACCCAAACATGTATAAAGACGGTTCTTCCGGGAAGGTCGACCGAAACGGTTATCCAGTCGCCATTTTTATCAAGCACCGGCTGGATCGGAAGTTTAGAGAAATGTTCTGCATCATAGTGGGCAATCTGTTCTCCGCTGTTCGAAATAACTTGTTTGAAATAGCCGTAGCGGTAGAGCAGGCCTACACCTGTCATGTCGACTTTCGAGTCGCTGGCCTCTTTCAGGAAATCGCCAGCCAGCACGCCAAGCCCGCCGGAGTAGATCTTCAGGCTTGAATGAAGCCCAAACTCCATGCTGAAATAGGCAATCTTCGGGCCAAGAAGTTTAACCCGTTCTTTCAGGTATTTGCGCAACTGGCTTTCGACTGTTTTCATCCGAAGGACAAACGACTCGTCCGATTTCAGGGTTTCGAAACGCTCAAGACTGGTCTGTTCGAGCAGAATGATTGGGTTGTGCTGACATTCTTCCCATATTTCAGGATCAATTTCGTTGAAAAGGGCACGTGCTTCGGGGCTCCATACCCACCATAGGTTGCGGGATATTTCGCGCAACGGGGTCAATTCTTTGGGCATTGTCGATTCGACAATTATCTTTTTCCAGATGGGATTGCTGCTTTCAGTCAAATGTGCGCTATTTAAATCCTTTATTTCCATTGTTTTATTTTTTACTGTGGCCGGATAGTGTACAATTTACCCTTATCACATTCCGCAAATGTACCCTTTTCGGAGTGTAATCTACCTTATGTTGTTAAACAGAATTGGAATGAGAATAAAATTCAAATAATTTTAATGTTTCATTAACAAATAGTTAAGATACGCCATCAGGCACTCTTTGCTGTTCCGGATTTGGCACTGCGTTTGGGGGCCGTTTTCTTTGTCGAGGCCTCAGTACTTGCTGATGAGTTTATCTCTTTTTTTAATTTCTTCAGTTCCTGTTCCCGTTCTTCCAATTTTTTGGTTTTGATTTCTATCATCTCCTTTAACTTCGAAATCTCCTGCTGGGTTTCATTCTTGGGAACTTCATTGTTTAGCCGGATGGTGAAATCGCTTAAAACATTCATGTAATTGATGAATGCTTCGTAGGGGCTTGTGTAAGGATTGTAGTACTTGTGCACTTCGCCATCGGAGAAAAACTTGGTACACATGTAATAAAGATGGTTGTTGGCCTGCAGGTAGTTCCAGTCTTTCAGCAATACCTCGTTTTGGCAGTTTTTAATCTGATCTTTCAGTGCGTAAAGGTTATTGAAGGCCTCTTTTTGCAGTTCGTTTCCGAGCCAGGCCGAGAGGTCGCGTTCTTCGTCAGCCCACGAAATGGGGTGAAGGACATGCATGGCTGAAATGGGCTGGAAGTTTTTGGCTGCTTCTGATGGGGTGACAAAAGCCAGCTTGCCGGTTTTCAGTACTGCGCCGGGCAGAGCATTCAGGAAATCGAAAATTCCGGAGCGTTTAGGTTGTACCTCGCCAAAAGTGTCGTAGTTGATGAAAATATTGATTACATCTTCATTCTCGGGGGTACTGGTCATCCAACCGGCAAACTTATCGGCCGTGAGTGGGTATTCGTTCCATGCCGGATTTGAAAACCTGAATGACAAATCGTCGCTGAAGCGGTAATTGCGCATCAGAACTTTTTGCCTGGGGTTAAGTGCATTGCAGTATATGTAGTTCGGGCTTTTCCATCCAAGAATATGTTTGGCCCCTTCGGTCATAATGGTTTCGAATCCCATCCGGTAAATCAAATCTCCCAATTCGTCGGAATAAATCAATTCTGTATTTCTGAATACTTTCGGTTTTTGGCCGAAGAGTTGTTCTATCAACTTGTCGTGTGCTTCGACCTGTTCCCTAAAGAGTTGTTCGTCGGACAGCGACACCAGCGAATTGGAGTAGGTTTCCGAAACAAATTCAACATGGCCGGTTGCCGCAAGTTGCGCAAACGAGTCGATAACTTCGGGTGCATAAAGCTTAAACTGATCGAGTGCTATTCCAGAGATTGAATAGGAGACCTTGAATTTGCCTTTGTTTTTCTTGATTTGGTCAAGAATTATTTTGTTGGCCGGTAAATAGCAATTGACGGCCAGTTTCCGCATGATGGTTTCGTTGGCATAATCGTCGTAATAATAGGCATCGTTGCCAATATCGAAAAAACGGTATTTACGGTAACGAAAAGGTTGATGAACCTGAAAGTTTAAACAAACTGATTTCATGGCTGGATATGTTTTTTATTATTGTTTCAAAGCTTTTAAATAGACATCGCGCACTTCGCGGGCTGACTGCTTCCATTGCAGGCTATCGACTTCGACACGGCCAAATTTCTTGAACATTTCGGGCAGTGCCGGATATTTGATGATCCCGTAGATGGCATCTGCCATAGCATTGATGTCCCAAAAATCGACTTTTATGGCATGGGTCAGAATTTCGGCTACGCCCGATTGTTTGGATATGATAACCGGAACATCGGTCATCATGGCTTCGAGTGGCGAAATTCCAAATGGTTCTGAAACAGATGGCATTACATAAACATCGCTCATCCGGAACATGTCGAAAACATCGTCTCCTTTCAGGAATCCGGTAAAATGAAATTTATTGGTAATGCCCAGATAGGCTGCCCGTCGGATCATTTTTTCCATCATATCGCCGCTGCCAGCCATTACAAACCTGACATTGTCTGTTCTTTTAAGTACTTGGTAAGCCGCTTCTATAAAATATTCAGGGCCTTTCTGCATCGTGATTCGGCCTAAAAAGGTGACTATCTTTTCGTTGATTCCTTTGGGTGCCGGAACACGTTCTTTTTCCTGAATGGGTTCAACGGCATTGTAAACCGTCGTTATTTTTGCCGGATCGATGCCATACTTTTCGATAACAATCTTCTTTGTCAAGTTGCTAACGGTGATGATCTGATCGGCAACCTCCATTCCTTCGCGTTCGATGGCGTATACTTTGGGGTTGACGCTCCCTCCACTACGGTCGAAATCGGTGGCATGAACATGAATGACAAGAGGTTTGCCACTGACACGCTTGGCTGCAATCCCGGCAGGATAAGCCAGCCAGTCGTGCGCATGGATAACATCGAAGTCGTATTCGCGCCCGATGTATTCGGCTACAACGGCATAGTTGGATATCTCTTCGAGAAGGTTTTCGCCATATTTGCCGCTAAATGGTATCTTACCCTGAGCATCAGTTTGAATAAAGCGGGTTTGAGATGAAACGCGTTCCTGTGTCAGTTTCCAAAACTCTTCGGGCGATGAATAGGGCAACAGGCTTGATTCGACCTCCATGTAATCGAAATGGTTATCCGAATCCTGAATATTGATTGTTCGGCGTGTGATGGTAATGTCGTTTGCACCAATGATGGTTTTTACGGCAGTTGTGTCTTCATCGCCATAAGCTTTGGGTACGACAAAAAGGACGTCGACATCGGGAAATTCAGCCAGCCCTTTGGTGAGGCCAAAACTGGCAGTTCCGAGTCCGCCGCTGATATGTGGAGGGAATTCCCATCCAAACATTAGTACCTTCATAGAGTTATATCAGTTATAGATTTATGCTTTGGAATTGATCTCTTCTTCAAATTTTTCGATGAGCGCGAGCGATTTCATAATCCCACTTACATTCCAGGCTTGAGATATGGAGCCGTGGGCGTGAAATGGCGGGTTTCCTTCGTAAAATTCCGAGATTGTGCCGATACAATTGTCTGACATGACGGGCTCAAATTCATTCAGAATATTTTTCACGAATGATAAACCTCCGGCTTTATGAATATCGAGATAAGATTTGACGAACGGGAAGATAAGGAAGGGATAAACGCTTCCCTGATGAGCTGCTTCGGCCTGTTCGCGTGCCGTAGATCCGCATTCGCCTTTGTAGGCAGAATCTTCGGGGGCCAATGTCCTCAACCCACGAGGGGTCAACAGCGTATTTCGTACCTTGCTGATAATCGATTTTTTCTGCTCACGATCGAGCGGAGAGTAGGGAAGGAATGTGGCTGCCAGCATATTGGGCCGAATCGCCCAGTTTTTGTAATTCCCATCAACATAGTCGGCCAGATATTCACGTTCTTCGCTCCAGAATGTTTTCTGAAAAGAATCTTTGATCAATTCGGGCAAAATTTTCCATTCCGAAACAAATGCTTTATCGCCTGCGGAAGTGGCCATTTCGAGGGCAAAACAAACAGCGTTGTACCAGAAAGCATTGATCTCGACAGTCATGCCGCCTCTTGGTGTTACCGGGATGCCGTCGATATATTCATCCATCCAGGTAAGGGCTACTCCATCGAATTTGGCATTAATTAGTCCGTTTTCACTCATTTTTATATTGAAATGGGTTCCAATTCGATAGTTTTCGAGTATGTTCTTCAACTCGGGTGCGTAGCTTTTCCAAAGCTCTTTCAGCGATTTGTAGTGGGTAAACGATTGTATCGCTGCAAAAACCAGCAATGGGGCATCGGCAGTATCATAAAAACTTTTAACTCCTGAATATTTGGGCAGAAGGCCTTTGTCCAACCGTTTAAGGTTGGTTTTCATTATCTCTTCACAGGTTTTTAGGTCGCCGTTGGTCATTAGAACGCCCGGAAGGGCAAACATGGTTTGACGGGTAATTGACTCGTACCATGGAAACCCGGCAATCAAATCTTTGCCATCGGGGCGCTCCCAAATAAATTGACGAATCGCGTTTTTCAAACAATTGCTAAACGAATCGCGGGGGACACGTTTCTTTTTCTCGTTTTCGTAACGTTGTTTTAGTCCGGTTGTTTTTTGCTCAGTGGTTGAAGCAACAAAGTAGACTGACTCGCCTTTCCCGATAGGCAATTCGAAATAGCCAGGAACAAAAAGATCTTCACGAAACTCGTAACCGCGCTCCTGTTCTTTACTGTATTCGATATCGCGGTACCAGTCGGGAACCGGTACAAAATCGACTGGTTTCGAAAACTGCATGTGTAAATCAGGATAACCATCGTAAAGGCTCATTTTGATGCCATTTTTTACATGATGAAACCTTGTATTGGCATACATGTTAGCTTTGCTCAGTGCATGCACGTTGCGAAATGCCAGAAATGGCTTAAATCGGAGCAGTGTCGGACTGTGCGCCTCTTCCAGCGTATATTTTACAATCACGGTATCTTCATTTTCAACAAGCAATCTGGTTTTTGTCAGGATCACACCGCCTACGCGGAACGTATATTTGGGAATGGTGTCGAATTCAAAGTTTCGCAGGTACTTGTGGCCTTTAGGCTCGTAAAAATCGCCAGGAAATTTATGGATACCCAGATTGAAATCGGCATCGTGCTGAACGATTGTTTCATCGAGCGATGAGAGCAAAACATGTTTTCCGCCATCCAGTTCGTCGAGCTGTACAACCAATAGTCCGTGATATTTACGGGTATTGCACCCAGAAAGGGTGGTTGACGAGTAGGCCCCGCTTTTGTTGGTACGTAAACTCTCGCGATTCAGAGAATATTCAAGGTTGACCAATTTGTCCTTGTCAAAAATAAGGTAGCTCATGTGAACCAAGTTTTAATTTTTTGTTTTCGTCAGTTGGTTTTCGAAATGTTCAGATTCCTCACTCTTTAAAAATAGGGAATCATTTCATCAAGTAAAAATATTATTTAATCTTTTTGAATCCAATCTTTTGATGATTGTATTGATGTTAACAAATGGATAAGCAGATGTTAACCCGACAGCTTCAATTGTCAGATTATCAATAAAGTTCCGATAACTTTGCTCTTGTGCCCTGAATGGTTTATGTTCAATTCCTCTCAAGATTGCTGCAATCTTTTTTGCAATTCCCTGACTTTCAGTGTCAATAAAGACCGAGTCGAACTTCTCTCCAATAAAACCGATAGCCGTTTCGCTCGGGTGGTTCATGTCGGCAGCATAAAACCGGTAATCACGTAATTCGTCCATTACCAGTTCGTACGATGGGAAATAACAGAGTCTATCTGTCCCAAAATAACGGAGCAATTCGGCTATAGCCAGAAACAGTGTCGATTTACTAACCTGATTTTCGAAAGCGCCGTCTTTCAGGTGCCTGATGGGGCTAACGGTAAATACAATTTGAATAGTGGGGTTAACGTTCACCAGTTTTTCGATCAGTAATTTCCATCTCGAAACAATATCGCTCACCTCGAGACGGTAGCGGTTGAACCGGTTCGCGGGCAGTTTGTGGCAGTTCGCCGCAATGGTGTCATCTTCTTTCAGTGCATATACCCACGATGTTCCAAATGTGACAAAAAGATGGGATAATTGGCTAATATGATGACAATTATCTACAATCGCCGGATTGATTTTGGCCAATAGTTCTTCTTTTGTCGCCGATGAAAAGCTCCCATGCAGCCTGAAACAACTCCATAAGCCGTTGTGAAAGAAAAGTTCATCTTCAGTGATAACCTTTTTGTCGAGTATGGTTTCAATACAATCGGCTATCGAAGCCGGATTATAAAGAACCCCGAATGGATTAATCTCAACAGGAAAGCATAAATCTTTTAGCCTGCCACCAATATTTTCGGTAAAACAGGAACCCACCATCAGAAATGGCCTTCGGTAATTTGCTTGCTGTAAAGTTGATGGCAGTTCAACTTCTGTCCGAAACCGTATCATAAATGTTGTTTTATCCAGTCAATAATTAAATCTTGCAATATCCGGCTGTCGTTGGCATTGTGCAACTGATGGTTGCCTCCGGGCCAGTTAACGAATTTGATGTTATTGAACCTATTTGCCAATACGATAGGTGCTTCAGGTGAAGTCACTTTATCAGCGTCGCCTTGTAAAAGCAAGATTTCACAAGGATATGGCTTCGTGTTGCGCAGAACGCGCTCAGCAGCTTTTTGTACTTCTGTAAAGAGCCTTGCCGATATCCGGTTATGCACCCAGGGATCTTTTTCCCGTTTCTCGCCAAATCCTTCAACGGAGGAAAAATCTGACGAACGCAACCCGGTTTTCATCGTCAGGCTGGGGGCAATGTTATTCAGCGTTTTAATCAATACTCTCATCCACTTACCGGGTCGATTTCTCAGCACCAGCCATGGCTATTGCCAATTTTGGCCGGTTCTCTCCGTTTAACAAATAGTGGAGCAAAATGGTTGCGCCCATGCTGTGTCCGTAAAGGATTTTCGGTGTTTCAGGAAATCTTTTCTCACCTTCGGCAAACAATAGATTGACATCGAGTTGCAAATCGCTAAAATGGCCAATTACCCCTCTTTTGCCTTCCGATTGTCCATGCCCGCGATAATCGATGGCAAAAACAGCCATTTCTGCTTCGATAAACCCTTCGAACCATTCGTCGTATCGTCGGCAGTGGTCGCCATGGCCATGTAAAAAAAGAATGACAGCCACGGGGGCGTTGTCAGGGCACCATGTCGTACTGTAATAGGAGAGCCCATCGTGCGAAACGATATTTTGTTCGGTTATTTTCATGTTTACAAAAATGAAAGGGAATAGCCATTCGGCATGCTGTAAAATTCCCCTTTGCAACAAATTTAAAAACTTTTGCTTTGGATGGCTGCTTTCAGGTTGGAGAGCAGTTTTGCGTATCCAGCCCGCTGCACGGCCGATTTCTTGAAAAGTTGGTTGTAAGTTGGTTTATCGAGATTTTGCCATGCTTCAGTATCCATATCGAGCAATTGGAGTTGAGGCATCAATTCGGGTTCTGAATGGGGAGTCGCAAATTTCTTATTCCACGGACAGACATCCTGACAGATATCGCAGCCAAAAAAGCGACCGTTCAACCTCTCTTTTATCTCTTCATGAATTTCATCTTTCGATTCTATTGTATGGTAGGAAATGCATTTACGCGCATCGATTACCGAAGGTGAAACAATTGCATTGGTCGGACACGCATCGATGCAGCGGCTGCAGTTGCAGCAGTGGTTTTCGGTAAAAGGCTGGTCGTATGGAAGTTCAATGTCGATTATCAACTCGCTGATGAAGAAGAATGAACCCATTCGTGGATGAATCAGCAGCGAGTTTTTCCCTATCCAGCCAAGGCCAGCTTCACGCGCCCAGTAGCGTTCTAGTACAGGTGCCGAATCGACAAACATTCTTCCCGAGCAGGGTGAAATTTCTTGCTGAATATAGTCGAAAAGCTTAGCCAGTTTGGCTTTCAGCAGATGGTGATAATCCTTGCCGTAGGCATATTTGGCTATAATTGGTGCGTTGGGGTCTTTCTGTTTTTCAGCCGGGAAGTAGTTATGGAGCAATACAATTACCGATTTAGCCCCTTCGACCAGTTGGGAGGGATCGAGCCGTTTATCGAAATGGTTAGCCAGCCACTCCATTGTGCCATGGTTGCCATCGTCGAGCCACCGGCGGAAATGTTCTCGGTGTTCATTCAGCGGGCGAACCCCTGCAAAGCCGCAGGCCGAGAAACCCAGTGCAAGCGCCTTTTCCCGAATCAACTGTGCGATATTTTGTGGTGTGTTATCCAATTTATCGGGAATAAAATAGTTTGTTTTTACATGAATCCCAGCTCCAACCTCGCCTCTTCCGACATCATCGACTTATCCCACGGCGGGTCGAAAGTGATTTCTACCAAACATTTTTCGATGCCGTCGACCTTTTTTGCCATATATTCCACGTCGGCCAGAATCATATCGGCGGCCGGGCAGTTGGGGGCCGTAAGGGTCATCAAAACTTTGCAGGTATTTTCTTCGATGTCAACACTATATACCAATCCGAGGTCGTATATGTTAACTGGAATTTCGGGGTCGTACACCTCTTTCAGGTTGGCAATGACCAAATCAATTTTTTCGTCCATCATTCAGTTTTTTGCTCAGAAATTTTCTCGTAAGCGAGGGCATAGAGTTTAATTTGTTTCACCATCGACAACAACCCGTTTGACCGTGTGGGTGAGAGATGCTGGCGCAGGCCGATATCATCAATAAAATGGGCATCAGCAGCGAGAATCTCTTTGGGTGTACGGCCCGAGTAAACTTTCAGCAACAGAGCCACGAGTCCCTTTACAATCAACGCATCGCTTTCGGCTTCGAAAACAATTTTGCCATCGACAAACTCCTGGTGGAACCACACCCGCGACTGGCACCCGCGAATCAGGTTCTCGTCAATTTTATATTTCGGGTCGATGTCCGTCAGTTCATTGCCCAGCTCAATCAGATAGGAGTATTTGTCCATCCAATCGTCGTAAGCCGAAAAATCGTCGATTATCTCTTGCTGAATCTCTTCAATTGTCATGGTTCAAAAGCTTTTTTTGCAAAAGTATATTTTTTCAGAACATCGACTTAATTCTGGTTAATGCCTGAATAAAGGTATCGATTTCGGCTTCAGTGTTGTAGAACGAAAACGAGGCACGCACCATATTCTCGACCTGAAAATGATCCATCACCGGGTCGGCACAGAGGCGACCGGTACGAACGGCGATACCCAGGTTATCGAGTAGGGTTCCCAAATCGAACGGATGAATATTGCCCAAATGGAAGCAGATTACAGCCGATTTTTCGGGTGCCTCACCAAAGAAGCGTACATCGCCCAGTTGTTTCAACTTCGCGGTAGCATAGGTGAGCAGATGATGTTCGTATTTGGCAATATTTTCAATACCAATCGATTCTATATAGTTTATCGCTTCGCCCAAACCAATGGCCCCAACATAATGCGGAGTGCCAGCCTCGAATTTATAAGGCAATTCGTTGTAGGTGGTTTTCGCAAAAGTTACCTTATCGATCAATTCGCCACCACCAAGAAACGGCGGCAGCTGCTCAAGCCATTCTCGTTTGCCGTAAAGCACGCCAATACCGGTTGGCCCGTAAATTTTGTGTCCAGAAAAGGCATAAAAATCGCAATCGAGTGCCTGAACATCGATTTTGATGTGCGGAATGCCCTGCGCTCCGTCAATCAGCACCGGAACGTTGTGCCGATGGGCTATTTCGATAATTTGTTTTATCGGGTTTACCGTTGCGAGCGTATTGGAAACATGGGCTACTGCCACTATTTTAGTCTTTCCCGATATTAATTTATCCAGAAGTTCTATTTTCAACACCCCCTGCTCATCGAACGGAAGTACCTTCAGCGTGGCTCCTTTTCGCTCGCAAACCATTTGCCACGGAACAATGTTGGCGTGATGCTCCATTTCCGAAACAATCACTTCGTCGCCGGCAGCGATATACTTTTCTCCAAACGACGAGGCGACCAGATTGATAGATTCTGTCGTGCCGTGGGTAAAAATCACTTCAGCCGTTTCGCCGGCATTGATAAAGCGGCGTACCGTTTCGCGGCTCTGCTCAAAAGCTTCGGTGGTGCGGTTGGACAGGAAATGGGTGCCGCGATGGATATTGGCATTGAAACGCTCAGAATATTCCTTTACCTTCTCAATGACCTGCACCGGTCGTTGCGCTGTTGCGGCATTATCAAAGTAAATCAGTGGCTTGCCATTGACCTTCTGGTGTAGAATTGGAAAATTGTTCCTTATTTTTTGTATATCGATATTCATATTTTAAATCTCGGTTAAAAACTTCCGTCTAATGACTAAAATCTGATATCTAACAGCGAATCGCCTTATTTAATGCACTCCAGTTTACAGTCGTGGCATCGCGACACCTCGCCGCGCAGTCGTTTATTAACCAACTGGTCGATGCTTTGACGAAGCTTGTCGATCGAGATTTCGGCCATCACCTCGTGGGCAAAGGCAAACATCAACATCAGCCGGGCTTCGCGCTCACTGATACCACGGGTTTGCAGATAGAAGAGTGCCTCTTCGTTAATCTGCCCAACGGTAGCGCCGTGCGAACATTTCACATCGTCGTTGTCGATAACCAGTTGCGGCTTGGTATTCATTTTGGCCGCTTTGGTCAGCAACACGCTGTTGTTTTTTTGGTATGCCTCTGTTTTCTTTGCTCCGGGCATCACGTGAATCCTTCCAGTGAAGGCACCCGTTGAGTTATCGTCGAGTACGTTTTTGTAAATCTGGTTGCTGTGGCAGTTGGGATAGGCATGTTCGATGTAGGTATAATTGTCGACATGCTGGTTCCGGTCGGTAAGGGCCAGTCCACAAACCTTTGCTTCGCAATGTTCGCCATTGAAAATGATGCTCAGATTGTTGCGCACTACTCCACCATGCAACGTAATGGTGTTGGTCAGCAATCTGGAGTTTCGTTTCTGACTGATATACAATCCCGAAAGGTTGGCCGTACCGTTGTGGTGGTTCTGAATATTGTAGATCTCAACCACCGCATCCTCGCCCAATTCAACTTCAGTCAAATTGTTGGGGATGAAATTATGAGGCGTAAGCGTATGGTCGCAAAAGATGATTTTGGCTTGACTGTTGCGCCCTACAATCACCATATTGCGTTGATTGACATACAAATCGTCGTTGCTGGTCAGCAGATTGATAATTTGAATTGGCTTTTCAACCACCACATGGTCGGGGATATAGATAAATAGCCCATCCTGGATAAAAGCGCTGTTGAGGGCTACCAGCGGGTCTTTATCGGTATCAGCAATTTTGCCTAAACGGGGTTCAACCAGTTCGCGGTTTTCAACCATTGCCAGCTTCATACTTTTCACCATTACCCCTTTCGGGAAGAGGCCGGTGAGCAAATTGCGGTCGTAGAACCAACCATTGACCAGAAAAACAACATCGGTGTCGAATTCCGGGACATCGCAACTGAAGACCTCCTGCGCGTTAACATCAATCGATTCGGAATAGAAGTTACGACGGTAGCTTTCTGTACTGAAGAGGCGGGTCAGGTCGCTGTATTTGTAATTCTCGTTTCTGAAATCAGGGATTCCCTGTTTTTGAAACGCTTGAATGGCCTTCTGCCGAAGCGTCACCAAATATTCCGGGGCTTGCCGGTCGAGCAGGTGACGGTTGCTTTCGTACAAGCCGGCAATCCGCTGAAGGGCCGGGTGTGTAATTTCGTTTCCTGCCATAGCTTATTCGCCGATTTCTTTTTTAATCCAGTCGTATCCCTTTTCTTCGAGTTCGAGTGCCAGCTCTTTCCCAGCCGATTTTACGATGCGCCCCTTGTACAGCACATGCACATAATCGGGAACGATATAATCGAGCAGTCGTTGATAGTGGGTTACCACGATAGTGGCATTGTCCTTGTTTTTCAGCATATTCACACCATTGGCCACAATGCGGAGGGCATCGATATCGAGGCCACTGTCGGTTTCATCCAAAATTGAAAGTTTTGGTTCGAGCATCGCCATCTGGAAGATTTCATTTTTCTTCTTTTCACCACCCGAGAAACCTTCGTTCACCGAGCGGTTGGTGAGTTGCGAATCGATTTGTACCATTTCTTTCTTTTCGCGCATCAGTTTCAGGAAATCGCCTGCCGACAACTCTTTCAACTGATGATATTTGCGATGTTCGTTTACTGCCGTCTTCAGGAAATTGACCATGCTGACGCCGGGAATCTCGACCGGATACTGGAAACTGAGGAAGAGTCCCTCCTTGGCGCGAATATCGGCCGACATCTCCAGCAAATCTTTTCCAAAGAAGGAGACCTCACCTTTGGTTACTTCGAACCCTTCGTGCCCGGCCAGCACATTGGCCAGTGTACTCTTGCCCGAACCATTGGGGCCCATAATGGCGTGTACCTCGCCGGCTTTTATTTCGAGATTGATACCGCGAAGGATATCCTTTCCTTCGACTTTCGCATGTAAATCTTTTATTACTAACATCTTTTTTGAACTTTTTAAAATGAATTAACCCACGCTGCCTTCGAGGCTGATTTGCAAAAGCTTTTGTGCTTCAACCGCAAACTCCATCGGCAACTTATTGATTACCTCTCGGGCATAGCCGTTGACAATCATCCCGATGGCATCCTGTGTGGAGATGCCGCGCTGGTTACAATAAAATATCTGGTCTTCTCCAATCTTGGAGGTAGTTGCTTCGTGTTCAACAATGGATGACTGATTCCCCACTTCGATGTAAGGAAATGTGTGGGCGCCACAACTGTCGCCCAGCAAAAGCGAGTCGCATTGCGAAAAGTTACGGGCATTCTCAGCCTTGGCTGCTACACGCACCAAACCGCGGTAACTGTTCGAACTCTTCCCGGCCGAAATCCCTTTCGAAACAATGGTGCTTTTGGTGTTTTTGCCCAGATGAATCATCTTGGTGCCGGTGTCGGCCTGCTGATAGTTGTTGGTAACGGCCACCGAATTGAATTCGGCCACCGAGTTGTCGCCCATCAATACACAACTGGGATATTTCCAGGTAATGGCCGAACCGGTCTCTACCTGGTTCCAGAATATCTTGGAGGAGTGCCCTTTACAGATACCTCTTTTCGTTACAAAATTATAGATCCCCCCTTTGCCGTTTTTATCGCCCGGGTACCAGTTCTGTACCGTCGAATATTTCACTTCGGCCCGGTCGAGGGCAATTATCTCGACTACAGCGGCATGGAGTTGATTCTCGTCGCGCATGGGTGCGGTACATCCTTCGAGGTACGAAACGAAACTATCGTCGTCGGCAATAATCAGCGTCCGTTCGAACTGGCCGGTATTGGCTGCATTGATACGGAAATAGGTCGACAACTCCATCGGGCAACGTACCCCTTTCGGGATATAGACAAACGAACCATCAGAAAAGACCGCCGAGTTAAGTGCCGCAAAATAGTTGTCGTTCGCAGGAACTGCCATGCCCAAATATTTTTGTATCAGGTCGGGATGGTGTTTTACCGCTTCGCTGAACGAGCAGAAAATGATTCCCAGTTCGGCAAGATTCTCTTTAAAGGTGGTCTTCACCGAAACACTGTCCATCACCGCGTCCACGGCTACGCCGGCCAACATCTTCTGTTCTTCGAGCGGGATTCCCAGCTTTTCGAATGTTTTCAGCAATTCGGGATCCACTTCGTCCAGGCTTTCGTATTGCGCCTGCTGTTTGGGGGCCGCATAGTAGATAATATCCTGATAATCGATAGGCGGGATTTTCAGATAGGCCCATTCGGGCATCTTCATGGTCAGCCATTTGCGATAAGCTTTTAGCCGAAATTCGAGCATAAACTCAGGCTCCTCTTTCTTCCCTGAAATAATGCGGATAATATCTTCGTTTAACCCTTTCCCGATAGTCTCTGTTTCAATTTCTGTAACAAAGCCATAGCGGTAATCGCGTTGGGTAACATCGTTGAGTAATTTATTTTGATCGTCCATAATTGTCATTCATCTGTCCAATCGTAATAACGAATATTGGCCGTTTTGGTTATCATGGCCCGTTTAAATAGACTGGATATAAATTGTTGCAAAGATATAAAATGAACACTATTTTTGTATTCCTTCAAATTTGAAATAAACGTTAATAGCTACATGTCACAAAATCAACCGCATAAAACTGAATTGGCCGAGTTGGGCGAGTTTGGCTTAATCCGCCGTCTTACCGAAAATATTACTTTAAAAAACAGCAGCAGCCTCAAAGGGGTGGGCGACGATTGCGCCGTGCTCGACTATGGCGGAAAGCGCGTGGTGGTCACCACCGACCTGCTCACCGAAGGGATCCATTTCAACCTGATGTATGTTCCGCTGAAACATTTGGGTTACAAAGCAGTGGCAGTGAACGTAAGCGATCTGTGCGCGATGAATGCTGTGCCGCGCCAAATTACCGTTTCGCTGGCCATCTCCTCAAAGTTCTCGGTTGAGGCGCTTGACGAGCTGTATGCAGGCATCTATCTGGCCTGCAACCGTTACGGGGTTGACCTTGTAGGCGGCGATACCACCAGCTCGCTTACCGGGATGACCATCTCGGTTACGGCCATTGGCGAAGCCGACGAGAAAGAACTGGTTTACCGTTCGGGGGCCAACCCAACCGATCTGCTTTGCGTTACCGGCGATTTGGGCGGTGCCTATATGGGGCTTCAACTGCTCGAACGCGAAAATGAGGTCTTTAAGGTTAACCCGAAAATGCAGCCACAGCTCCAAGGTTACGACTATATCCTGGGTCGTCAGCTCAAACCCGAAGCCCGTATCGATATGCGGGAGAAATTGTTGGAACTTGCCGTCCATCCCACGTCAATGATTGATATTTCCGATGGCCTTTCTTCCGAAATTCTTCATCTGTGCAAATCATCCGGTGTGGGGTGCAGGCTGTTCGAAGAGCGTATACCGTATGATGACCAGACCAGGAAGATGGCCGGTGAACTGAATATCAACCCGCTGGTGGCTGCCCTTAATGGTGGCGAAGATTACGAATTGCTCTTCACCATCCCGGTGGCCGAGCACGACAACATCCGCAACCATCCCGATATGACCATTCTGGGGCACATGACTGCTGCCGATGAAGGGGCCTGTCTGGTATTGGCCGGAAGCGGCAATGTTATTCCGCTTCAGGCACAAGGGTGGAACCCGCTGAAGAAATAATGGCCTCAAAACCATATAAAGTGTCCGTTTTCGTACGTTGAAGTGCCAAAAAACGGACACTTTTCTTTGAATTTTACAACACCCCCAAAAACATAAGTTATTGATAAATAGTCAGGTGAAATGTGTGGCATAATGGTTGTTAAACAGATCATGTCTTTTTTTTCGACAGAACCGACAATAAGGTGTAACGTTTACACAAACTTAGCGTCCTATTCCATATTTCGAATTAAAGTAAACGAAGCTAAAAGATAAAGAGATGATCAAGATAACCGATCTGCACAAATCGTACGTAACCGGAAACAACAGCTTGCATGTTTTGAAAGGGCTGAACCTCGAGATTGAAGAGGGAGAATTTGTATCCATCATGGGTTCATCCGGTTCGGGCAAGTCAACACTCCTTAACATCCTCGGGATTCTCGACGATTATGATCAGGGAAGCTACTATCTCGACGGAAAAATTATCAAAGGATTGAACGAAACCAAAGCGGCACTCACCCGCAACGAGATGATTGGCTTCATCTTTCAGTCATTCAATTTGATATCGTTTAAAAATGCGATGGAAAATGTGGCCCTTCCGCTTTACTACCAACAGGTGAGCCGCAAAAAACGAAATATGATTGCGATGGAATATCTCGATCGTTTGGGGTTGAAAGAGTGGGCCACCCACCTGCCAAGCGAAATGTCGGGCGGACAAAAACAACGTGTGGCCATAGCCCGTGCCCTCATCTCGAACCCCAAAATCATTCTGGCCGACGAACCTACCGGGGCACTCGATACAACCACCTCGTACGAAGTAATGGAAATCCTGAAAGATGTCAACAATCAGGGTATCACGGTTATTATCGTTACCCACGAGCACGACATTGCGGCCATGACCAAAAAAATCATCCGGCTGAAAGACGGTGTGATTGAAGAGGTGATCAAAAACGGCGAATTGAAAATGTACCGCGAACGCGTCAAAACCGAATAATACCATCCACCATGTTTGACATCGATATTTGGCAGGAAATATTCAGCACCATCAAGAAAAATAAGCTCAGGACCTTTCTGACCGGTTTCTCGGTAGCCTGGGGTATTTTTATGCTGATGGTATTGCTGGGCTCCGGAAACGGACTGCAAAATGGGGTGAAAGAAGAGTACAAGGATAATGCTGTAAACATCATGTGGCTCTGGACCGGCGAAACCTCAATCCCGTATCAGGGTTTGAAAGAGGGTCGCGAGGTGAAGTTCAACAATCAGGACTACGATTTTCTGCAAGGGAAAGAGGCCGATATCGAGAAAGTATCTTCGCGGTTCTATCTGAACGGCGATATTCTCTATTCTTACGGGAAAGAGTATGGCTCTTTCCAAACCAGTACCTGTTTCCCGGTGTTGCAGGAAATGGAAAACATCAATGTCACTTCCGGTCGTTTTATCAACGACCTCGACATGAGCGAATACCGTAAAGTAGTAGTGATTGGCGACGATATCCGCAAAGCCCTTTTCAAAGAGGAGGATCCGTTGGGAAAATATATCAAGATTGGCGATGTGCCGTTCAAAGTGATTGGCGTATCGAAAGATCGCCGCTCCGACGACAACCGTTCGGCCTATATGCCTTTCACTACCGCGCAGCGCATTTACAGTGGCGGGAACCGTGTACACACTTTTGCAGTTACCACAACAATGGTGAATACCGACGAAGATGCTGAAGCAATTGAAACCCGCGTACGTCAGGACATGGCCAAACGTCACTCGTTCGACCCGACCGACCGCAGGGCGATGGGCTCCTTCAATATGCTTACTGACTATATCCGCACGATGAAGATCTTTCAGGCCATCAAACTTTTTGTCTGGATTATCGGTATCGGAACCTTGATTGCCGGGATTGTGGGAGTGAGCAATATCATGCTGATTCTGGTGAAAGAGCGTACCCGCGAAATTGGTGTCCGCAAAGCGCTTGGGGCCACACCCGGTTCAGTTATCGGGCTGGTGTTGCTGGAGTCTATCCTGATAACCACGATAGCCGGATACATTGGGCTAGTGATGGGTATCGGACTAATGGAACTGATAAACTTTGGACTGGATCAGATGCTGGCGAATGGCGGTGGCGAAGGAATCTTCTTCCGCAACCCCACCGTCGAATTTTCGACAGCGGTTACAGCTACGGCCATTCTGGTCTTGTCGGGTGCCATTGCCGGATATATCCCGGCCAAAAAGGCGGCCAATGTTAAACCGATTGAGGCCCTTCGTGACGAAAATTAACTAATCTTCTAAATCGGACTAATCATGTTTGATCTCGACAGATGGAATGAAATATGGCATGCACTGGCTAAAAATAAAGTGCGAAGCCTGTTGACGGCATTCGGCGTCTTCTGGGGTATTTTTATGCTCATTATAATGGCCGGCGCAAGCAACGGACTGAAAAACGGCATCGTTGACGGAGTGGCCAAGTTTGCCACCAACTCGGGGTTTATGTGGGCCGACCGAACCGGCGAACCCTACAAAGGTTTCAAGCGCGGGCGCTACTGGAACATGGACTCCGAAGATTTGGCTTACCTCCGGAGCAATGTCCCTGAACTCGAATATCTTACCCCCAAGAATTTTGGGTCGCGCAATAATGGCGGGCCTAACGTGGTACGAGGCATCAAAACAGGCTCGTATAACCTGAAAGGCGACTATCCCGAATACATCAAAATCGATCCCTATACCATCATCGCGGGTCGATGGATCAACGATGTCGATATGATCGACAAACGGAAAGTATGTGTAATCGGCGAAAAGGTTCGCGATACCATGTTCGATACCGGCGAAAACCCGATTGGCGAATACCTGAAAGTGTCGGGTGTCTATTATCAGGTGGTCGGGGTGATTAAACCCGAAACCCAAATCAACATCAACGGTCGTGCCGAAGAATCGGTTTTTATCCCCTTCACCACGATGCAGCAGACTTTCAACATGGGGAACGAAGTACACTTTCTTGGTTTCACGGCCCGAAAAGGGACACCGGTGAGCGTGCTCGAAGAGAAAATGAAAGAGATTATCAAAAAAAGGCACTCGATTGCCCCCACCGATGAACAGGCCATTTTTAGTATCAATATCGAAAAACAGTTCAAACAGATGAGTGGCCTCTTTCTGGGCATCAACATCCTGACCTGGATTGTGGGAATCGGGACCCTGATGGCAGGGGTTATCGGGGTAAGCAATATCATGCTGGTCATTGTGAAAGAGCGCACCAAGGAGATTGGCGTTCAGCGGGCGCTGGGAGCAACGCCGCGTACCATCATCTCGCAAATCATGCTCGAGAGTGTGGCACTCACTACCGTTGCCGGTTACATAGGCCTTTCGCTGGGTGTCGGACTGCTCGAACTGGTCAACAAAGTACTCGAATCGCAAGCCACATCGGGCGATGGCGGGATGTTCTTCAAAAGGCCTGAAATCAGCCTTACCGTTGCCCTCGCTTCACTGGGCATACTGGTGATAGCCGGAATGTTTGCCGGTTCGATACCAGCCAAAAGGGCTTTGCAGATTAAACCCATCGAAGCATTGAGAGAAGAATAAACAACAGAAAATAAAATCAATAACTAAATAAGAGATTTGCTATGAAAAAGTTCTTTAAAATTTTCGGACTGTCACTTCTTGGTGTTGTATTTATCGGAACATTGGTGTTCCTTTTCAAAAAATCGCAGGCTAAGCCCGATGTTTTTGAGGTCAAAAAACCCGATGTCATTACAATTATTAAGAAAACGGTCGCCACTGGCTCGGTCGAACCACGCAAAGAGATTGCCATTAAACCACAGGTTTCAGGTATCCTGGAAGAGCTATTTGTCGAAGCTGGCGAAATGGTCAAAAAAGGTGATGTGCTGGCCCGTGTCAACATTATCCCCGACATGGTAACGCTGAACGAAGCGGAATCGCGCGTGAAACGTGCAAAACTAAACCTCGAAGATGTGAAAATCAACTTCGACCGGCAGAAAGTACTGTTCGACAAGATGGTCATTTCGTCGGAAGAGTTTCAGAAATCGCAGTTGAGCTACAGCTCAGCCCGGCAAGAGATGGAAGCGGCCGAAAACAACCTCGAACTGATTAAAAAGGGGGTTACCAAGGCGTCGGCTCAAACCACAAACACCCTTATCCGTTCTACCATCGATGGCATGGTGCTCGATGTCCCCGTCAAAGAGGGCTACTCCGTTATTCAGGCCAACAACTTCAACGAAGGTACCACCATTGCCATTGTGGCCGATATGAACGACATGATTTTCCTGGGCAAGGTCGACGAAACCGAAGTGGGAAAGATTAAAGAGGGAATGAATATCGAACTTACCATTGGGGCTATCGATGAGCAGAAATTTGATGCCGTGCTGAAATATATCGCCCCGAAAGGAAAGACCGAAAATGGAGCTATTCAGTTCGAAATTAAAGCCGACGTACTGTTGAAACAAGATCAGTTTATCCGCTCAGGTTACAGCGCCAATGCCAATATTGTGCTGGCCCGTCGCGACAGCGTGCTGGCCATTGCCGAAGGGTTGCTTAAATTCAGCAACGACTCGGCCTTTGTTGAAGTGGAAACCGATCCGCAGAAGTTCGAAAAAAGGTTTATCAAAACCGGCCTTTCGGATGGCATTAATATCGAGGTGGTTTCAGGTATCGACAAAGATGCCCGTTTGAAGGGCGAAAAGGTCGATCCGAAGAAAAAAGCCGAAGAAAAGAAATCGTAACCCATAGTAATTAAATAGCAGAGAAAAACTTAACTTTAGCAAATCCTCTGTAAAATTAAATTGAATACCATGATCAGGACATTTTTCACCATTGCCTATTTGCTTCTGGTAACTGCAATCACCACTGTGAATGCCCAGGAAAAATGGTCACTCGAGAAGTGCATCAACTATGCCCTCGAAAATAATATCCAAATCAAACAGGGCGTTCTGGAAAGCCAGTATCGCGAAAACCTGGTAAAAGAGACGAAAATGTCGCGCCTTCCCAACCTCAACGGACAGGTGTCGCAAGGGTTTAACTACGGCCGTTCACTGGGTTATGACAATACTTACCGGAACATCAACTCTGCGCAGACTGATTTTGGCATCGGCACCAATATCCCGGTATTTCAGGGCTTTCAAATTGCCAACAACATCCAAAAAAACAAGATGGATCTCAAAGCAAGCCTTGCTGATATGGAAAAAGCCAAAGCCGATCTCTCGGTCAACATTGCTTCATCTTTCCTGCAGATTCTGTTCGATCAGGAGTTGCTGAAGGTAGCCGAAGAGCAATTGGATATCACCCGTCAGCAGATTAAGCAAACCCGCGAAAAGGTCGATGCCGGTAGTGTGGCCAAGGGGGCCCTGCTCGAGATTGAAGCCCAGGAAGCCCGCGAAGAGCTCAACGTGGTAAGCGCGCAAAACCAGTTGCAGGTAGACAAATTACAGTTGGCACAGTGGCTCGAACTCGACACCAATACCAGCTTTGATGTCGAAATCCCTGCACTGCCTGAGATTCAGGCCCAGGCCTCATTGGCCTCGTCGAACGATATTTTTACGGATGCCGTAAAACTTCGTCCCGAGATACAGGCTTCGCAGTACCGACTCGAAAGTTCGCAGTATCAGCTGAAAACTGCCCGTGGTGCGCTCTATCCTACTATCAGCTTCTATGCCAACTATTACAACAACTACAACAACAAGTATCAGGATATGAACGGTGATAAAATATCGTTCGGCGACCAGATGAAAAATAATGAACGCAAAGGGTTCGGTGCCCAGATGAATATCCCCATCTTCACCCGTTCCCAGAACCGTTTGCAGATCGACAACGCCCGCATCCAGGTGCTGAATACCGAACTTCAGCTCGAAAACAGCAAAAAGGTGCTCCGCAAAGAGATTGAAACCGCTCAGACCAGTGCCGTGGCATCGCTGAACAAATTCACTTCAAGTGGTAAAGCAGTTGCATCAATGGTAGAGGCCTTCCGTTACTCCGAAGAAAAATACAATGTTGGTATTGTCAACGCTGTCGAATACAACACGGCCAAAACCAATCTGGCCAAGGCTGAGTCCGACCTGCTACAGGCCAAATATGAGTTTATCTTCCGCACGAAAATCCTTGATTTCTATCGTGGGCTGCCCATCACGCTGTAAGCATCCGATCAACTCAACAATAGCGCAAAAGCAGAAAAGCCGCTCCGGAAATGCTCCGGGCGGTTTTTTTATGTCCGCTCCTTTCCGAACAAAGCCATTATGCTTATTGCTGATTCAATGAAGTTGCCTATATGGACATGGCAACTCCGGTTTTCCCATCGTTATCTTCTCTCTATTTGCACCGGTTCATCTCTATATTATCAAATGATATTCTAATTATCATCTGTATATAAATGTACAGAAGATGTACAGAAGATGTACAGAAGATATAGATAAGATATGGCGAAGATTTCGCTCAAGCGGGGAGCAGATAGCTATAAGTGTGAGAACTGGTTTTGGGAGATGGTAGGTCGGACGAAAAGGGAAAAAGTCGTTTGGGTTGTCGAAGGGAGGTCGCACAAACAAAAACGATTCTACAAAAATGGTCCGGTTGCCCAGACTCCTGCTGTAGAATCGTCAATTATTTTATATGGTTTCTCCGGAATTTTAAAGCGGAGAACGGAAGGGCAGAGGCTCGATTTTTTACTCCAGATAGGTGTATCCGTAGAGTCCCGAGCGGTAGTTCGAGAGGAACTCTTTCCCCTCTTCGGTGGTGATGATGCCCGATTTGACCGACGAGGTTACCCAGGTTTCGACGGTGCGCACCAGCTTTTTCGAGTTGTACTGTACATATTCAAGTACTTCGGCAACGGTTTCACCATCGATGACCTGATCGATAGAATATCCCTTTTCGTTGACCGAAACGTGAACCGCATTGGTGTCGCCGAACAGGTTGTGAAGGTCGCCAAGGATTTCCTGATAGGCCCCAACAAGGAATACCCCAATGTAATAAGGCTCCTTTTGCTTGATGGAGTGTACCGGCAGGTGGTACGACTGGTTGCGGACCGAGATAAAATTGTCGATTTTGCCGTCGGAGTCGCAGGTGATATCCTGTAGGGTGGCCGAGCGGTCGGGTTTTTCGTCGAGCCGCTGGATCGGGATAATCGGGAAAATCTGGTCGATGGCCCATGAATCGGGCAGCGACTGGAAGAGCGAGAAGTTGCAGAAGTATTTATCTGACAGCAGTTTCGACAGCGAAAGAAATTCATCGGGCACATGTTTCATGCCGTTGGTCATCTGATAAATTTCGCGTGCGATAGACCAGAAGAGCCGTTCGATTTTGGCGCGGGTTTCGATGTCGAGCAGCCCGAGGCTGAAGCGGTCGAGCGCCTCTTCACGGATTTGCTGGGCGTCGTGCCAGGTTTCGAGCATCCGGGGCTGGTTCAGCGCATCCCACAGCGAATAGAGTTCACGCAACAGTTCGTGGTCGTTTTCGCTCACCTCTTCCTCCTCTTCCCAACTGGGAACAGAAGTGGTTTCAAGTACCTCGAATACCAAAACCGAGTGATGGGCGGTTAGCGAACGGCCCGATTCGGTGATGATATTGGGGTGGGGAATATTGTTTTTTTCGCTAACATCGACCAGTGTCGAAACCACATCGTTCACATACTCTTGAATGCTGTAGTTGACACTGCTTTCGCTCGACGAGCGGGTTCCGTCGTAATCGACACCGAGGCCGCCGCCAATATCGACATAGTCGATGGGGAAACCGTTGAGGTGGAGCTGCACATAGAACTGCGATGCTTCGCGCATGGCCAGCTTAATGCGGCGGATCTTGTTCACCTGACTGCCAATATGGAAATGGACCAGGTGCAGGCAATCTTTCATCTTATTTTTATCGAGGAAATCGAGTGCTTCGATTACTTCGCTGGAGGTGAGGCCAAATTTGCTTACATCGCCGCCCGAATCTTCCCATTTGCCGCTTCCGGTACTCGACAATTTGATTCGGATACCCAGATTAGGCTTGATTTTAAACTGCTTGGCAATTTTGACAATCAGTTTCAGTTCGCTCATCTTTTCGATGACCAGATAGATTCGGCGTCCCATCTTCTGGGCCAGCAAGGCCAGTTCGATATAATCTTCGTCTTTATAGCCGTTGCAGATAATCAGCGAGTCGTTATCGGTATTGATGGCGATAACAGCATGCAATTCAGGCTTCGAGCCGGCTTCGAGGCCGATGTTGAATTTCTTTCCGTGGCCCACAATCTCTTCGACTACCGGGCGCATCTGGTTCACCTTTATCGGGTAGATGATAAAGTTTTGGGCGTTGTAGTTGTACTCTTCGGCTGCAATTTTAAAGCAACTGGCCATCTTTTCGATACGGCTGTCGAGAATATCGGGGAATCTGAGCAATACCGGTGTCGAAACGTCGCGCAACTGTAGCTCTTCGACCAAATGTTTCAGGTCGACCTGTACCCCGTTTTTCTTTGGGGTAACCACCACATGCCCCTCTTCGTTAATGGAAAAATAGTTGATTCCCCAGCCATTGATGTTGTAGAGTTCGGCAGAATCCTCTATGCGCCATTTTCTCATCTTTGCTTAATTCGATTCAAAAGTTAATAATTCGTTTTCATTCAAAAGATTAATACAGGTTTACCACTGTCGCCTTAGGGTTAAGAAGAATGGTACCCGAATGATTGCTGCCGGAGTAGGTAAAACCCTTCAGACAACTTTCTGCATCAATCTTTTGCGCAAAAATATAAAATAAGTTGAACCATATTGTTCTTGAGATCAAATATGGCAAAATGGAGCCGGTTATCTTATTTGTTCGGGCAATTCAATCAACTCGTAGGCCTGGTTGCGCAGCCGCGGGGCGAAGCCGGCATCGGCAATGGCTTGTTGCATCTCGTCGGCGTTCATCTTGTACGATGCGCCTGCCGACGAAACCACATTTTCTTCTATCATAATGGAACCCAAATCGTTGGCGCCAGCGTGAAGGCACAATTGTGCGGTGGCTTTGCCTACGGTGAGCCACGAAGCCTGAATGTTGCGGATATTGCAGAGCATCAGCCGGCTGATGGCAATGGTGCGGAGATATTCGACCGGGAGTACTGGTTCCAGTTCTATTTCGTTGGCCAACACAGTTCCTCCTGCAATCACCGGCCAGGGAATAAAGGCGGTGAAGCCGTGGTGCCCTTCGGGTTTTTCGGCTTGTACTTCGCGCAGCCGTACCAGATGGTCGATGCGCTCGTCGATGGTTTCGATATGGCCAAACATCATGGTTGCCGAGGTGACAAGGTTCATTTTGTGGGCTTCGCGCATGACATCGAGCCACTGATCGGTAAGCGCTTTACCGGGCGAGAGCGACCTTCGGACACGGTCGCAGAGGATTTCGGCCCCGGCCCCGGGAAGGCTGTCGAGCCCCGAAGCCACCAATGCTTCCAATATTTCGCGGTAGCCTTTTCGCTCCTTGCGGGCAATGTGGACAATCTCGGGCGGGCCCAGTGCGTGAAGTTTCACGGTAGGAAATTCCTCTTTCAACTGGCTGAAGAGTTTTGTATAAAAACTGAGGCCGTAGCCGGGGTGCATGCCCCCCTGCAACAACAACTGGTTGCCGCCCAGTTCGATCATCTGGATGATTTTGGAACGATAATCTTCGAATGTTGTAGTATAAGTGCCGTCGCCGTTGATTTTCCGGTGAAAATTGCAGAATTTGCAACCGGAGATACAGATGTTCGTTATATTGACATTGCGATCGATAATCCAGGTGACCCAATTTTCGGGGTGAAGCTTCCGCCGGATGGTATCGGCAGCGAGCATCAGTTCGGTCAGTGGTGCATCGCGGTAGAGCAGCAACCCCTCGTCGGCTGTCAGCGGTTCGAGGGCGATGGCTTTTTGATATAGGGATTCGAAATTCATGATGGCCCAAATTTTTCGCTAAAGGTAGTAATTTTGGGGCAACGCTGTCGCCGATGTCGATAATCCGGTTTGCCGGCTACAGCGTTTATAAACATAACTAATAAGGAGATACGATATGGAAATTCAATTGAAAAACGATAAGCCAGCGGTAGGCAATCAGGTATTCCTGATAGCCGCGACAGCCGCTTTGCGGCAGTTGCCGCTGAACGAAAATGAGTTGGCCTATGTGCAGGCAAAGCTAACCGATGCTCCCGGATTATTGACTCTCAACCGATTGGGTAGTTGGATTTTTATTGTCGCCATCGATGGCGGTAAGGCGCAAAACCAGCAGGTGGAGCTATGGCGCCGGAGGGGAAACGAGTTGGCAGCTATCGCGAAAAAAGAGAAAATCAGGGCGATTGAAATTCATGCCGCCGATACCGGAAAGGGGCCGTTGCTGGCTTTTGCCGAAGGGCTGGCGCTGGGAAATTATGCCTTTACCAAGTATTTTACGGACGGTCAGGCCAAACAGCAATATTTGTCTGAAGTTACACTGGTTCACGGCGATATCGCTCCTGCGGATATAGAACGGTTAAAGGCGATAATCGATTCGGTCACGCTGGTGCGCGACATGGTGAACGAACCGGTGGTAAGCCTGAATGCATTGAAACTGGCTGAACGTTTTGGTGAGATGGGCCGCGAGGCTGGTTTTACGACCGAAGTGTTGCACCAGAACCAGATAGAGTCGTTGCGGATGGGCGGTTTGCTGGCCGTGAACAAGGGGAGTATCGATCCGGCTACCTTTTCGATACTGGAGTGGAAGCCGGAAACGGCACTGAACAGCCGTCCAATTATTCTGGTGGGGAAGGGCGTGGTGTTCGACACCGGCGGCCTGAGCCTGAAGCCCACACCCCAGTCGATGGATTATATGAAAAGCGATATGGCCGGGGGCGCGGCCGTTGCAGGGGTAATTTATCTGGCAGCCCGGTTAAAGTTACCGCTTTACCTGATGGCCCTGGTGCCGGCTACCGATAACCGACCCGACGGGAATGCCATTACACCCGGCGATGTCATTACCATGCACAACGGCACCACGGTTGAGGTGTTGAATACCGATGCCGAAGGCCGGCTGATTTTGGCTGATGCGTTGAGCTTTGCACGAAACTATCATCCCGATTTGGTTATTGATGTGGCCACGTTGACCGGTTCGGCGGCAATGGCCCTGAGCACGCAGGGAATTGCCGGGATGGGCAGTGCCGGAGCAGAAACCATGGCCCGGTTGCAACAGGCCGGTGATGAGGTTTACGAACGGGTGGTCGAATTCCCGTTGTGGGATGAGTACGACGAGATGATTAAGTCGGATATTGCAGATGTCAAAAATATTGGGTCACGCGAGGCAGGTGCTATCACTGCCGGGAAGTTTCTGCAACGCTTTACCGCCTATCCGTGGGTCCATCTCGACATTGCCGGCCCGTCGTTTCTGCCGTCGGCTGACCATTACCGGCCCAAAGGAGGTAGCGGTACAGGGGTAAGGTTATTGTTCCGTTTTCTTGAAAATTATGTTGAGTCAATCCGCCCAAAGGCTGATAAATTAGAATAGAACTTCTTTTTAATGCAGAAAAGTTTAAATTTGAACAATAAACCAAAATGGAATAGTCACTCAAAAAGAAAATATATCAATGGATCAGCATAAAATCAAGGTAGGGATTACGCACGGCGACATAAACGGTATCGGTTACGAGGTTATAATCAAGGCAATGGCCGATAGCCGTATGCTCGAAATGTGTACCCCGATTGTCTACGGTTCTCCCAAGGTTGCAGCCTATCACCGCAAGGCGCTCGATGTCGAACTCTTTAGTTTCAATCAGATTAACACTGCACGCGAAGCCAATTCAAAGCGGGTCAATATCATCAACTGTGTGGATGAAGAGATCCGCGTAGAGTTAGGCAAATCGACCCAGGTAGCCGGTGAGGCAGCCTTGCTTTCGTTACAGGCTGCGATGAAAGATTTGAAATCGGGCGATATCGATGTGGTGGTTACAGCTCCCATCAACAAAGAGAATATCCAGTCGGAACAGTTTCATTTTCCGGGGCATACTGAATATTTTGCAGCGGAGTTCGATGCCAAAAACTACATGATGCTGATGGTAAGCGACAACCTTCGTGTAGGTGTGGTTACAGGCCATATTCCTGTGGCCCAGGTGCCGCAAGTGCTTACCAAAGAGAAAATCCTGAAAAATATCCGTATCCTGCATAAGACGGTCATGGAGGATTTTTCAATCCGTAAGCCACGTATTGCCGTTTTGGGACTTAACCCACATGCTGGAGACAACGGGGTTATCGGCACCGATGAGCAAAAAATTATTTTTCCGGCCATCAAACAGGCCAACGATGAGGGGATTATTGCCATGGGGCCGTTTGCAGCCGATGGCTTTTTCGGATCGGGTGAATATGCCAAATACGATGCCATTCTGGCCATGTACCACGATCAGGGGTTGATACCGTTCAAAGTGCTGGCCTTCGATTCGGGGGTTAACTTTACCGCCGGACTTCCCGTTGTGCGTACTTCGCCCGGACACGGTACAGCCTACGATATTGCCGGAACAGGTATCGCATCGGAACAGTCGTTCAGAAATGCCATCTATTTGGCGATTGATGTTTTTGCAAACCGTCAGCTCTACAAAGAGTTGTCAAAAGATCCGTTGCAGCGGCAGGATATCGACAGGTCGGGCGGTGAGTAACCACCCCATAGTTTCCTAACCAATGCTATTGCTCTATGTACGAATATATTAAAGGAACACTTACCGAACTAGCCCCGGCCGGCCTTATTGTTGAGGCTGGCGGGATAGGCTACTTTGTCCATATCTCGCTGAATACCTTTAGCCGGTTAAGTGGCCAATCGACGGTGAAGGTTTTTCTGCACCCTATCATTCGCGAGGATGCACACCTGCTATACGGTTTTGCCGAAGCGGGCGAGCGGGAACTCTTCAGGCACTTGATTTCGGTGAATGGGATAGGGGCCAATACCGCAATTATGATGCTATCCTCTTATCAGCCCGACGACCTTCGGGAGGCGATTCTTTCAGAAAATGTCAATCTGCTGAAAAGCATCAAAGGCATTGGTGCCAAAACGGCACAGCGTGTTATAATCGACCTGAAAGACAAAGTGGGCAAGGGGCTTGCCTCGGACAGGGTCTTTATGGTTGGCGACAACCGCGTGAGGGACGAAGCACTCAGTGCCCTCGAAATGTTGGGGTACAATAAAAAATCAATCGAAAAACAGATCGATCAGCTTATTTCGGGGCAACCTGGGCTGACCGTTGAGAATCTTATCAAAATAGCACTTAAAAGTATCTGACAGCACTTTGAAACGTGTATTGGTACATACCGCGATTGCGCTTACTTTCCTGATATCCCTTTCAGTCATCGGGCCGCTGTTGCTTTTGGCCTCGAGTGATCCTTCGGGGAGAGGTGATTTTATGCGTGAGTATGCCGGACGGATTGATAGTGTCGCAGCCGACACGGTCGATTTGCCCTACCCGTTTCGCGATCAGGGACCGTTTGTGGGTGAACCCAAATCAGAAGACCCATCGCTCTATCTGAGCAAACCATCGAACATTGTCCCTCAGGTTGAATACGATGCCGCTACCGGTGAGTATCTGATTTACGAAAAGATTGGCGATATGGATTACCGGTTGCCACGCTCGCTTAGCCTTCAGGAATACCTGAGACAGGATATGAAAGAGGCGGTAAATGCTTACTGGCGCGATAAAATGTCGGAGCGGCACCTTGAACAACGTTCGCAGTTGATTCCGCAGTTTCGCGTTGGGGGCGATGCGTTCGACCGTGTTTTTGGGAACAGTACCGTCAATATCAGGCCGCAGGGATATGTCGAAGTGAGCCTCGGGCTAAAAAGCAGCCGTATCGAAAACCCATCGATTCCGGTGAGGATGCAACGAACAACCACCCTCGATTTCGATCAGAAAATCAATGTCAGCCTCGATGGGGAAGTAGGCGACCGCATGAAGATGAGGTTTAACTACAACACCGATGCGACTTTCGATTTCGAGAATAAAATCAAACTCGATTATACCGGCGATGAGGATGATATTGTGAAAAATATCGAAGCCGGTAATGTGTCGATGCCGCTAAGCGGAACTTTAATCCGGGGCGGTACCAATCTGTTTGGGGTAAAGACCGACCTTCAGTTTGGCAAGCTATCGATATCGACCGTATTGTCGCAGCAAAAGGGTGAGACCAAAGTTATCAACACCGAAGGAGGGGCCGAGAAGACCAAGTTCGAAATCAACGCCACCGAGTACGATGCCAACCGCCACTTCTTTATGGGGCACCATTTCTACGGTTCGTACGACGAGGCGCTTTCCGACCTTCCCATCATCAAATCGTCGATTACCATCAAAAAGGTGGAGGTTTGGGTCACCAATAAATCGAGCAACTTTAAACAGTCGCGTAATATTTTAGCGCTCCTCGACCTTGGCGAACGCGGGCAAAACCGTCAGAACCAAACTATCCCCGAGTTTGGCGATACGCCGGGTTTACCCTATCCGGCCAATACTTTCCCGAACAACGAAAGCAACATGATGTACCAGGAGTTATTGAACAACTATTCCGGTATTCGTGATATCTCTACCCTTTCGGCTACATTGAAACCGCTTAGCGTGCGCGATTTTATCTCGGGCCGCGACTATGAAAAGATTGAAAATGCCCGTCGTCTCGATTCGACCGAATATACAGTGAACCGGCAGTTGGGCTATATCTCGCTCAACAGTTCGCTGAACAACGACGAGATACTGGCAATAGCTTACCAGTATACGGCCAATGGCCAGGTTTATCAGGTGGGCGAGTTTTCGACCGACGGTATCGAGGCACCCCAAACCCTCGTGTTAAAAATGTTGAGAGGGACCAACCTCAATCCCAAATACAAGAACTGGCGGCTGATGATGAAGAATATCTACAACATCAGAGGGCAACAGATTTCGAGTCAGGAGTTCAAAATGAACGTACTTTTTCAGGATAATGCGGCCGGAACCAATCTGAACTACCTGCCCGATGGCCCGCTGAAAGAGAAGATATTGCTGAACGAGATGAACCTCGACAACCTGAACAGTCAGCTCGACCCTTATCCTGACGGCATTTTCGACTTTATCGACAACATCACCATCAATGCCTCCAAAGGGCGGTTGATATTCCCGGTGGTCGAGCCGTTTGGTTCGAACCTTGAAAAGAAGATGAACGGCGATGCCGCTGCGATAAAGAAGTATGTTTACTACTCACTTTACAACGATACCAAAACGGCTGCTGAGCAGGATGCCGAAAAGAACAAATACAAACTCGAAGGAAGTTTCAAAGGGACCTCTACATCAGAGATATCGCTCGAGTCGCCTAACATTACGCGTGGCTCGGTGAAGGTAACGGCAGGAGGCCGCGAACTGATAGAAGATCAGGATTATATTGTCGATTATACGCAGGGAAAGGTAAAGATTATCAATCAGGGGTTGCTCGAATCGGGAACGCCGATATCCATTTCTACCGAAAGTCAGGATTTGTTCAGCATGCAGCGGCGCACGATGATAGGAACCCACCTGAACTACGAAATTAACAAGAATTTCAATATCGGTTCGACATTGATGTACCTTCACGAGAAGCCGCTGACACAAAAGGTGAATTATGGCGATGACCCCATTTCGAACCTGATGCTGGGGCTGAACATGAACTACAGCAACAGTTCGCCTTTTATTACGCGGATGGTCAATGCACTGCCATTTCTCGAAACCAATGCTGATTCGAAAATATCGGTCGAGGCCGAATGGGCCAAGTTGATGCCAGGTCATTCAAAGGCGGTTTCGAAAGAGGGGGCTGCCTACATCGACGATTTCGAAGGGGCCAAAACGCCCATCAACCTGAAAAGCTACGTGGGATGGTATTTGGCCAGTACACCGCAGGGGAACGAACTTTTCCCGGAAGGCGATTTGGTGAACGACCTCGAATATGGCTATAACCGAGCACGACTGTCGTGGTATGTTATTGACCCCTACATGCAGCGCAATACAGCCCCGTCGTATCTGTTGCAGCAGGAAAAGCTTGACGACCACCGTGTGAGAGAGGTTTTTCAATCAGAGATTTATCCCGAGAAACAGCTTCCCGTAGGTCAGCCTACCAATATTCCCACCCTCGACCTGGCTTTCTATCCGCAGGAACGTGGCCCGTATAATTTCGAAACAACCGGAGGGGCCACCTCATCGGGTGTCGATCGCAATGGACAACTGATTAATCCCGAAAGCCGCTGGGGCGGTATCATGCGTAAAATCGAAACCAGTGATTTTGAGACAGCCAATGTCGAATATATCGAGTTTTGGATGATGGATCCCTTTGCAATGGATACGGCATCGAATCCAAACCCGGGTGGAGATCTCTATTTTAATTTGGGCAACATTTCTGAAGATATCTTACGCGATGGGCGAAAATCGTTTGAACATGGCTTGCCGGCCGATGGCTCGACGACCGATGTTGACCAAACCATCTGGGGCCGCGTTTCGCAAAACCAGTCGTTGGTGAAAGCATTCGACAACTCGTCGGCTGCCCGTAAATATCAGGATGTTGGCCTTGATGGCCTTAGCACTGCCGATGAGCAGAGTTTTCACCAGGCTTTCCTGACCAAATTACAGTCGGTAGTCGACGGCACTGCATTTCAGACCATTTACAACGACCCGTCGAATGACAATTTTCATTATTTCCGCGGAAGCGATTACGACCGCGACCAGCTTGATGTGCTGGAACGATACAAGCTTTACAGTAATACCGACGGTAACAGTCCGACCAATGAGCAGTCGCCCGAATCGTATTCTACCGCAGCCACTTCAATACCGGATGTCGAAGATATTAATGACGATAACACGCTGAATGAGAGTGAAAATTATTTTCAGTACAGGCTTAAACTGACCAGAGAAAACATGGTGGTAGGCAAAAACTACATTGCCGATATCAAAAAAGATGTTCCTGTTACACTGAAGAGCGGGAAGAAATCGCAGATTACCTGGTACCAGTTCAAGATTCCGGTAGCTTCGCCCGACAAGGCCTATGGTCAGATCAGCGATTTCAAATCGATTCGTTTTATCCGGATGTTCCTTCGGGGATGGCAGCGACCGGTTGTTGTCCGTTTTGCTTCGCTCGATTTGGTGCGCACCAACTGGCGTCGTTATGATAAAACCTTGAACGATGACGGTAGTTTGCAATCGTCGGCCACCCAGTTCGACATTTCGGCTGTGAATATTGAAGAGAACAGCAACCGCAAGCCAGTCAACTATGTCTTGCCTCCGGGTGTCGACAGGGTTATCGATCCGTCGAATGTACAAATCCGGGAGCTGAACGAACAGTCGATGGTATTGAATGTAAAAGATCTGGAGCCACGCGAAGCCAAAGCGGCCTACAAAACAGCCAATCTCGATATGCGCCGCTACAAAACATTGAAACTGGAAGTACATGCCGAGGCGCTCGAGGGTGTTCCGTTGCGCGACAACGATCTCTCCATCTTCGTCAGACTGGGTTCCGACTTTCAGTACAATTACTACGAATATGAAGTGCCGCTGAAACTTACCCCGGCAGGCTATTATGACAACAACCGCGAATCGGATCGGTTTATTGTGTGGCCCGAAGAGAACAGGGTATATATTCCGTTGCTTTCGTTGCCACAGTTAAAGCAAGACCGGAATGCCGAGATGCGCAAATCGGGTTCGACCATTACGCTGGGAACTATTTTTGAGAAGATCCACGAAGGGTTCAACAACAATAAGAACAAGATAAAAATCAAGGGTAATCCCGATTTGTCGGAAGTTGAGACCATGATGATTGGGATCAGGGCCAGCGGACGTTCGGTCGTTTCGGCTCGTTCGGCCGAGATTTGGGTGAATGAGCTGCGGTTGACCGACTTCGAGGAAAAAGGGGGTTGGGCCGCTATTGGCCGTGTGAGCGGTAACCTTGCCGATTTGGGGACCTATTCGTTTTCCGGAAGGATTATCACTTCGGGCTTTGGCGATATCGATTCGAAAATGGCCAACCGTGCGATGGAAGATACGCATGAATATGATGTTTCGACCAACCTCGAACTGGGTAAGTTCTTCAAACCCGAGTCGGGTGTGAGGATACCGATGTACATGAGTTTCTCGAAAATAGTGGCCAAGCCAGAATATTCTCCGTTGGACGAAGATGTGAAACTTGATGATGCGCTCGAAGCTGCCGAGACAGAGGCCGAACGCGACTCCATCAAGCGCATCTCGCTTGACTGGACTTCGCGTAAAAGCATTAACTTTACCAATATCCAGATTGATAAACCCAATAAATCGGGCGAACCGAAGTTCTACGATGTATCGAATTTCACACTTTCGTATGCCTACAACGAAATCAGTCACGGCGATGTCAATACGGCCATCGAGATGACCAAAACCAATCGTGCGCTGTTTACCTACAATTTTGTGAACCGCCCCAAGGCTGTCGATCCGTTTAAGAATGTGGCGTTTCTGAAACCCAAAGCGTTAAGCCTTATACGCGACTTTAACTTCTATTACTCGCCGGCGCAGATTTCGTTCCGATCTGATTTGAATAAGATATACAGTGAGTTGCAGTATCGAAACATAACCAATCCGAATTTTATTCTGCCCGTTTCGTATCAAAAAGATTTTACCTGGAACCGCTATTACGACTTCAGGTACGATTTGACGCGTAGCCTTAAAATTGACTTTTCGGCAGTCAACTCATCGCGCATTGCCGAGCCGCTTGGGTCGATGGACAGAAATATACCCGGATATGAAGCGCGGCGCGACACCATTTGGCAAAGCATTCTCGACGGCGGGCGAAATACCCATTATCATCATACCTGGAACGCTACTTACACTATTCCGGTCAATAAATTACCTGGTTTGGACTGGACATCGGCTTCGGCTATTTATCAGGCCGGTTACGACTGGGATGTGGCACCTGAGACCACGAGCGATTATGTGATTGGAAATACCATTAGCAATATGCGTTCAATTCAGCTGAACGGACAAATAGACTTTAGCCGGCTCTACAACAAGAATCCATACTTGAGAGAGGTAAACCAGAAGTATGGCGAGTTTAGCCGCGGAAGGCGCGAAAGCCAGCCTAACCGCTACCGCCAAAGCGGAATGCCTCAGCAAAACAGTGCGCCTGCTTCGGGAAAATATGTGACGGCCAACGTGAAGTTGAAAGAGCTGACCCCGCAAGCCATCTTCCATAAACTGGGTTCTTCGAGTGTGACGGTGCGAGTTGTCGATAAAAATGGCAAAATTGTACCGGGAGAAATTCAGGTGGTCAATGATAACCGTATCATCTTTACCCCGTCAATCGATTGCGAGAGTGCCAGTTTCGAGGTAGTGACCAAAAGCGATAAATCGACCGCTGCATCGGGAAGTAAGTTTGTCGATTATGTGGCCCGCTTCCTGATGATGGTTTACAATATCAATATATCATATACCGAGAATGGCGGAACAGCGCTGAACGGCTATCTTCCGGGCAGCAATTATTTCGGTTCGACAAGCTATAACGGAGGAAGCGGAGGTTCGCTTGCACCGGGTATTCCGTTTATCCTGGGCCATCAGGACCATGATTTTGGTATCGATGCGGCCCAAAATAATTGGATTACGACCGACTCGATTCTCAACAAATCGTATGCGATGAACAAGACCAGCCGGTTAAATATTCGCGCAAAAGTGGTTCCGTTGCCCGATTTGAAGATTGACATTACGGCGAATAGGGTCTATTCGAATAACTCGACTGAGAACTTGATATACAACTTACAGAATGGATGGGATATTTACAATCCGTCGTTCAACGGGAATTTCAGTATGTCAGTGATAACGCTGGGCACTTCGTTCGAGAAGCTGGGCAAAGCGATGGTGCAGCAGTCGAAAGCCTGGGATACTTTTCAGCAAAACAGGCAGGTTATTGCCGAACGGCTCGACAATCGCAGGGTGGCCAATCCCGATTATGGGTATGTGCCCGGAACGGTCGACCCGTCAACAGGCTTTCCGAGTGGTTATGGCCCCACTTCGCAGGAGGTGCTTATCCCGGCATTCTTCGCGGCTTATACCGGGAAAAATCCAGCCAAAGTACCGTTAACACCCTTCCCTTCGGCCCGCTTTATGCTGCCCAACTGGAGAATCCAGTACTCGGGTGCGGTAAACAAGATTGAAGGGCTGAAAAATGTGATGAAATCGATGAACATCATGCACGACTACCGTTCGACCTATAGCGTGGGTTCCTATATTTCGAATTTAAACTATCTGACGGAAAAAGATGGCTTCAGTTATATCCGCGATGCGCAGAACAATTTCCTTCCGTCACGCGACATTGCGGCCATCAATATCAACGAGACTTTTAACCCGCTTTTCGATATCGATGTTACCTGGTTGAATAATTTAACTACACGGCTTGAATACCGTAAGTCGAGAAATATTTCGATGAGTTTAACCAATAACCAGATTACCGAAATTTACAACAACGAGGCCAGTCTGGGATTGGGTTACCGGCTCGAAAACCTGCCGCTCTTTATCCGTACCAGACGTTCGCAGAAGACCTTGGCCAACGATTTGAACCTGCGTGCCGACCTCACTTACGGGAAGAATAAGACGGTTTTGCGTAAGTTGGTCGAAGGAAATAACCAGTTGACATCGGGTCAGGATGCCCTTTCGGTAAAATTTTCGGCCGATTACAACCTGAGCGAGATTTTTGTAGTCAGGCTTTTCTACGACAGGATTGTCAACAGCCCTTACATCTCGAATGCTTACCGTACTACCAACTCCAATGTGGGGGTCAGTTTCCGTTTCACCTTAATGCCATAACCCAATCATGCTTCTCAATTTCATGAAAGAGGGAGTGGCCGAGGCCGGCTGCGATGAGGCGGGCCGTGGTTGTCTGGCCGGGCCTGTATTTGCTGCGGCAGTGATATTGCCTCCCGATTTTCAATCCGAAATATTAAACGACTCGAAGAAGTTAACAGACAAACAACGTTACGCGTTGAGGCCACTTATCGAGCATTCGGCTGTTGCATGGGCGGTAGCAATGTACGACAACCATGAAATCGACGAGGTGAATATCCTGAATGCTTCCATCTTTTCGATGCACCGGGCGCTGAAGCAACTGACTACTCAACCCGAACATATTATTGTAGATGGAAACAGGTTTAAACCTTATGGTCGGGTTCCTTATACCACTGTGGTGAAAGGCGACGGGAAATATCTTTCCATCGCGGCGGCATCGGTATTGGCCAAAACCTATCGTGACGATTATATGAAGAATTTGCATCGCGATTACCCTTTTTACGGTTGGGGCGAGAATATGGGTTATCCCACTCAAAAACACCGTGATGCCATTCGGCAATATGGTATCACCCCTTTTCACCGAAAATCGTTCAGGCTCTTCGACGAGCAGTTGACACTCGATTTTGGTTAATTCTGCTCAAAAAAAACAATCTCGAACGGAGAAAAAAATATTTCATTTCGTTTCCCGCTGAAGTTGAGATTTTCAGTAGTAATTTGGAACGATTCTCCACGCCTTTTTGCTTCGGTCAACTTTGTAAGGGTGAATTGTCCCTCTATTCCTGAGAGTTTTACACCCTGAATTTGGTCTGTGAGATTGGCGATTGTTATGAGCACTCGCTTGTCGTTGCTAAGTTTCAGTGCGCTAAAATATCGCGGATTACAGACTGACGCCCCCGAAGCATACACAGCATTAAACCGGGTGATTTTTCTGAAAAGGTAAAAGATGGGAGAAACATTTTCACAGGTGGTTGATTCGGGAATTTCCGGGATAACTCCCTTATCTCCGCAAGTTTCAAACCAAGTAGCTGCATCAGCCCCTGCTTCGGTTAAGGCTGAAAGGGTCCCGATAGTCCAGCCAGCGGCAAAAAGGGTAAATTGCCTTTTGTCTGTCGTTTGGAGTATTTCATCCTGTGCCGGCAAGGAAACCTTGTCGGTAGCATTGGGGTTAAAGCGGGGTTTTAAGGTTATGGGTGATAGATGTACAGCTTTACCGGGCCATATAAGCTTCGTAGAAGTAATCATTGCTTTTTGTGCCTCGAAAGTTTCGACCATAGAGAGGTTATCAAAAGCATGGACCTGAGGATTAAGTGACCAACTCATGAATTCCGGAATAGCCGAATCTATTCTGTTGCGGTTCACTTCGGCGAAATAGGCATTGGTTCCGGCGCCTATCGCAACGTTGGGCAAAACCTGTTTCAAGATTGGACATGCCGTTTCAAACAGGTGTATATCTGTCGTGGATCCAGTCTCGGGCAGCAAAAGTACAAATCGGATTTGTTGGGCTTGCGGAGCAATCAGTTCTGCAAATTGTTTCATCACCATCGACAAATCAGCCGGAAGGAAGAGCACCAGTTCTACAGGCCAACCCAACTTTTTAGCTTCTGCAATAGACTGTAATAAAGATGATTTCCATAATGGACGACCCAGATAAGCTTCTATCCTGTAATGGTCAATATCCAACTGGCGTAAAAGAGCAATCTCATTTATCGTTAGTTTTTTCCCCGACGATCCCATTCCCAATTTGGGAAAGGTACGATGCTGTCGGTCAAAATTGATACGGCTTTCGGAAGATATTTCTTTTGACAATTGAAGTTCTCGCGAGAAGTTTAGCCGAATTTTCTGGTTAATCTTCTGCCCTTTTTTCATCAAAACCGGAAAGGGAAGGTCGAGAGGTGTTGAATAGGTTTTATATGAGGCATCGCTCCAGTTGCGGTGGTCTTCCGTTTCGAAGATATCGCCTTCGAAATGCAACTCAGCGTACAAATCATTGTCAATGGGCCACTTTAGCGATGCGATGTTACGAAATGGTTGATGAGGCGATATCTGAACAGGAAAAGAGAGTTGTTCTTCTGTATTATCGGGATGAATGATGGTACAAAGCTTGCCTGAACATTCGGTAAGCGGATGGAGAAGGCAAATCCCGATCCTGTTTTTCAGGAAATCGGAATGAGCCTCTCCGTCCATTTCGAAAGTGATGGTCGCCTGTCGGGTACCCGTAATGGTGTAGTTGGCTGAAAAATGGATGTTTCCCTTTATATACTCTACCGAGCATCTAATCTGGAACGAGCAATCGCTTGTCTCTTTTTCTTCGCGGAGAAAAGATGGCTCTATGGTATTCCAGTTGTGATCGCGTACGGCAGGAAAAATCATCCTGATAATCTCCTTGTCGCCCCACCGAATATAACGAATGGTTCCTTCGTGATAGTCCATCGTGAGCGGGCCTGCTGCAATAACCTGTTTCTCTTTCATCGGAGACTTTTTCAAACCAACTTACCTTTCAGATTCAACTTTCGCTGCCTATTTTTTTTCTTTCATCGTGTTTGTTTTTATTCCCCATTGTAATCGGCCATTCTGATTGGTAGGCCAGTTTTTGCCGAATAATAGCTGGCCCAAACCAGTTTAACGGTTTCAAAATTGTCGGCTGCACTATTTTCAGCTCTGTTCAGCCCATTCATTTCTGCCAGAATATTTTGGCAAAGAGGAATGCCACTTTCGTGATTAACGATATAGTCGGGGTCGGCCCACGGGTAGGAGGGAAAGGTAACTTTTTCCGACTGTGTTCCGTTACGGGTTGTTGTTTTGATTTCGAACCCGCTGCCGAGCGACAGTGACCCTTCACTCCCTTCGACCAACAGATGAACTGTCGAGAAGGAGTCGTGTTCGACATGAGAGGCATACGACATTTCGGTGTAAACAGGCATCTTGTTCTTCATCTCCAGCAGAGCTACGGCCACATCTTCACCTTTTATTCCCTGATTGACTGAGCGGGTAAAGCAGATAAGTTGTTCGGCTTCTCCAAAAAGATAGCGCACCACATCGTAAATATGCGAGCCCATGTCGGTCAGGATAAACTTATCGAGTTGAGCCAAAAAGGGTTGATTGTCGAACACCGGAAAGCCTGAAAGGAATGAAACACGGGCTTTGAACGGTTTGCCAATGATGCCGGAATCGAGTATGGCTTTGAATCGGCGGATAGGTGCCTGCCAGCGATAATTTTCGTGGATAAAGAGGTTAACGCCTGCATCGCGGCAAAGAACGACCATGCGTTGTGCGGTGGCAAAATCGGGTGCCATTGGCTTTTGGCAGATGATATTTTTGATGCCATATTTTACAGCCATTTCGGTAAAATGGGCATGGGTGTCGACATCGGTGATGATCTCAACAAAATCGAGCCGTTCGTTTTGCAGCAGTGTTTCTGCACAGTTGTAAACCCTGGGCGAACCAAATTGCAAGGCAATAGCCTCAGCCTTCGACTGGGTGCGATTGTATAGTGCAACAAGTTCAACGCCGTCGATTTCTGACCAGGCGCCAATCTGAAATTTTGACCAGAAACCGCATCCCAATACGGCAAATTTTAATTTCTTCATTCTGTTCTCGGGCTATAGGTGAAATTGATATGTTTCGACTGGTTGGGGTTAAGTGATATCTTTTACTTGTTGGAGCACGTTTTCGGGTTCAAAAATCTGTTTCCAATCTTCTTTGAAAAGAGTCTTTCGGCCTCTGGCCAATGCCTTGTTGGCTGCATCGGAGAAAACGGCTCCAGGTAGCTCACCAAAAAGTACAGCCAGTTGAATGTTGATATGGCCGAGTAAAAATTCGCGTGCAGCTTCACGTGGTACACCGCGGGCAATAATCTCTTCCATGCCTTCGCGAACCAAATCGAGGCATGATGAGGAGAGTGTCTCAACCAATGCCGGTTCCAGCAGTGCCATTTGTTCCATCGTAATCCTAAAGGCTTTTGTAACCGGAGCATAAAACTGAGAGGCAATTTTTTCACCCAAAAGATATTGTTCCTCACCTCCTTGCATTAGCGCACAAACAATAGTCTGCCTGGCCATTGTTCCACCGAAGTAATCTGAACGCGCTTCTGGAGTTGCTTCCCAGTTAAAGACTGACGGATGTGAAGGGTGGGCAATGAAATAGGCTACATCGTTTCGCAGAAAGAGGCGGCCGGCACGTGCAACCGCTGGATCCAGCGTCATCACCATTGCTCCGCTTTTCATCTTGGGAATTAGCGACTGCGAAATGGAGGCCAGCGCGGTATCGGGTACGGCAAGAATCACCACGTCGGCTGTGCCAATCGACGAATCTTCGTGTGATGTTCGCAATCCCAGCTCGCCCAATCGCTCAATGCCTGGTTGACTGATTTCGAGATAGCAGATTTCGTGGTTGGTTTTCATCAGGTTTCGCGACAGGCGGATTCCCATTTTCCCGCCTGCGCCCACCAGTGCAATTCTAACTTTCATCGGTTTATCTATTTGTTATTTTATTGCTTAATGATATTTTATTTTGATAATCAATCGTATATGCGAGATTATCGCACGCGGCTTGATTTATCTTCTATGTTATCGGTTGAATCCATTTTTTCATTTGCTTTATGCTCCTATCGGCCCAAATGCTCTCTTTTTCAATCGTCTTTTCGAGAGTCGCTTCTGGGGGGACCCACTGTTCCAAAATGGCACTTATACAGGTTGAACCTAAGCTACTCAGCAGGTTCTCAACAGGAAGGCTTCCCTCGCCCAACGGCATTCCTTCGACAACAAAGCCCATTTTGTGCCAGACGCGCCGGATGGTAAACTCTTTAAGATGAAGGTTTACGGTATAGCGGGACAGTGCATCGGTTACCTCTTTTACACTTTCGCCGGCTCCCAAAGAGTTTACCGTATCGAGGCAAATTCGGACATTAGGCGAATTGATGGTTTCGATAATATGTTGAAATATTTCGGCCTTGAAGCGGTCGTGGTTTTCAATAGCCAGCACAATTCGTTTTTTTTGAAGTGTGGAGGTGAAAGCATTGATTATGTCGATTACCTCACCGGCCGTCGGATGATAATCGGGTCCGTCGATAACAAAACGAAGGATATCGGAGCCTAAAAGCGACGCAATTTCGATATAGCGTTTCATATTTTCGGCAGTCAACGCTTTTGCAGCTGTCTCGATAATTACCCCTTTTTGTTGCGCGTAAGCCCTTATATCGAGCAATTGGCTGTTGCTGAAATTCGTGAGAGGAAGGTTGTCTGCAATTTGAACACATTCCAGCTGATGCGAAGCAGCCAAATCAATCAATTCGGCCATCGACATCGGCTTTTCGGGCATCTGTCCGGGAACTCCGATAGCCCAGGTGTATGCGTAGGTTGATATTCCTCTTCTCATGGTCTATTTTCGTGTACCCGGAGCCGGATATTTTTTAGCAGCATTGTCGAGTACCAGAATCCAGTCGAGGTTTTCGCCGGCATCGGGCGAGATGAAGGATGCCGTTCCTGAAGCCTGATAGGTGCCAATTTTTACACTTTCGCCATTGCGCGGGTTGTACCACCAGGCAACTACCCTGTCGCCCTTAATTTTGTCCATGTTGACACTGAATCTTCTTCCAACGGGAACATAAACCATCGCATAGCTGCCTTCGCTGTCGCGGGTGGCAACAAACTTGTACCGCCCGGCGCCCGGAACGGATGTATTCACCCGATCGACCACCACGATTTCATTATCGGGAACTCGGGTTAGAAACGGGCGCGACTCCATTAGTAAACGGCCAAACAGCATTTGACTGGCCCCGGGCTGGTCAATTGCTTCATACCAAGGCATCAGTGGGCGGTTTACGGGTTCCTTTTCGGGTGACCACATTTGCCATACCGAATGATGACCGTAGGTATGGCCAAAAGCACCAACAAAAAGATCCCAGTATAAGGGGCGACGAACATCGGTAGCCACCGAGTGACCAAATTGTTCGGCATTGAAATTGACAGGATGATCTTCGTAAATGGGTTCGGCGTCTATTATTGGTTTTATGGGTGTATGGAGGTAATCTTCGTACGTAAGATAATAGCGTTCAGAAAAATTGTCGCTGTGACCATTCTGACGCATATTAAAATCGAGCCAGGCTTTATTGTGCAGATATTTTGATGAACCTTCGCCACCACATGGATGGAACGAAATCAGATGATTTCCATTATCGCCTTCACGAAGGCCAAGTGCCATTCGATCGATAATTTGTCCTTGCAACTCGTTCTCAATTGGGCGGTCGCCGCCAGTAATCCAAATAATATTTGGTTGATTTTTATAACGTGAGCCTAGAAATTTCCCATAGGCAAAGGCATTCTCGGGTGTGAAAATTTCCGGGCCAACGCCCCATTTCTTGTTCCATTTGTCGCCCCATGTAGGCAACATCCCAATGAAAATTCCCTTTTCGGCTGCTTTTTGAACCACCCAGTCGATATGAGCAAAATATTTTTCGTTCGGTTTTAAGGGGTTATTCTCAACCAACGGGGTTTCGCCTTCGGCATTGGGGCTATTCAACCCATCGAGCTCGGCCAAAACAACCGCCTGAATAACTGTAAACCCTTTTGCCCGACGGTTTTCAAGATAGTTTTCTGCATCTTTCTTACTCAAGCGGTGAAAAAGTTCCCATGCAGTATCGCCCAGATAGAAGAATGGGGTTCCGTCGTCGAAGGTAAGATAGTGTTGATTTTCACTTACTTTAAGTTTGCCATGATTCAGATTTGTTGATGGGCCACTCCACTGTTTTGTTGTTTCTTGTGCTGAATTTGAAATCGATATGAGTACAAACGATATGATAAGAAGTAAACTGACGGGTTGTATTTTTTTCATCACTATTTATTTTGGGTTAAATATTCGCAATGGTAATCATGGTCAAGCCTATGATGTAAAACAGGAACATCAAGCTCAGTAGTCGGGGAGTTCCTGTTGGTGCATCTTTAAACTCTTTCCAGACAAAAATGCCCCAAAATGCAGCTACTACAGGGGCTGCATTGCTTAATCCATACGAAATTGCCGGGCTTGCGGACGAGGCAGCCATAAAACTCACAATATTTCCAATGCACCAGATCGCACCTCCAATCATACCCCAGAAGTGGTCTCGACGGCCACCTTTCAAATAGTCGCCAATCGAGAGTGGTTTTCCTTCAACCGGGTTGCGCATCATGATGGGGTTAAAAATAAATGTACTGACAAAAACGCCTATTGAAAAGGAAAAAACGGCGGTGTAGGGCGATATCCTGCCGGCTTCGAGAATTATTCCTGAGGCTGTTACTTCGTTTGCTGCCAATGAGAAAGCTACAAATTTATAGAAAAAGGCAATCAGCAAACCAGCCGAAAGTGCGAGCAGAAAGCCCTTGGCGGTCGTTTTTTTCTGCCCTGAAGCCAGTTTCTGGTAAGCTCGCATACTGAGCAGGATTGCTATGATTATGGCTGCCATTCCACCAAAAAGCATTGGAGAACTCTTTACTTCATCAGGGTTATAATTGACGGCAATTCCAAGCAACCATCCAATGCCACCACCTACCGGGAATGCCACCGACATTCCGGCAATCGAAATAGCCGCAACCAGCAGGAGGGTTCCTAGGTTCCAAATGGCACCGCCTAACGCCGCCGACCCAATATAAAGCCATTCGGCCTGGGCCACATCATTGGCAAAGGTTCTGCCTTCGCTTCCCAAACTTCCGATAGTGAGTGCTGCTACGAGCGACGAAAGCAGGATTCCGGCAACAAAATCCCAGTAATAAAGCTCGAACCTCCATTTTTTGTTGGCCAAATTGCGGGTGTTTTGCCACGATCCCCAGCAAATCATCGCCAACACACAACAGAGTATTGCGACAAAATAATTGGTTACTACAATCATAGTTCCGGATTTTAGTTGGTTTGTTAACTTTACTATACTTATTCAGTTCAAAAATCACAAAGTTTATTAGATTTGGACTGTTATAATGAATATGTTCTATAACATCATATCTAAGTGGAGAGATTAATTTCAATCGATAGCAAGAAGATTACACCTGTTTTTCAGCAGATAAAAGATGAAATAGTCCGACTGATTGAAGAGAGAAAATTGACGCAAGGAAGCCCAATTCCCTCAATTCACCGGTTTTGCACTGCTCACCAGTTGTCGCCCGGCACTGTTATCCGCGCTTACGAAGAACTTAGGCTGGCCGGAATTGTTGCCTCAAAGCAAGGGAAGGGTTACTATATTGCGAATACGACTCTTGTCCGCAAATTGAGAATCTTTCTTTTATTTGACAGGATGAATGCCTATAAAGAAATTCTTTATCAATCGATTATCGAAGGATTGGGTAAAGATGTAGAGGTAAACGTATTTTTCCATCACTACGATCACAAACGGTTCGAACAGATTATTCGTGACAATTTGGGTAAATACAGCCATTATTTGATAATGCCCCATCTGCACGAGGATCTGTCCAGGATTCTGAAGCGGATTCCTGACAAGGAATTGATTCTAATCGATGGCATGGTTGAAGGATATACCTTTGAGGGAGCAGCGGTTTATCAGAATTTTAGAAATGATATTTTCAATGGGTTACGTGAAGGGTTCCCACTTATCCAAAAGTACTGTTGTGTCAATCTTTGTTTATCTGCCAACCCATTTCAGTTTATACCAAAAGGTTGCATCGATGGCTTCATGGATTTTATTAAAGAGACAGGTTTCGACGGGAATATCATCCACCGGTTGGCTGAAACAGGTATCGTTCGGAACCATTTTTATATTGTTTTTGATGATGCCGAATTGATTTGGTTTCTCAAGGAGATCGAAAGACTGGGTTGGAAGGTGGGAGTGGATATTGGTGTAGTGTCTTATGATGAAACACCGATGAAAGAGTTGCTGCATGGCGGAATTTCAGTCCTGACTACAGATTTTCAGGCTATGGGTTCAATTGCTGTTTCGATGATAAAAGGAGAGCTGAGTGGTCGAATGGCCAACCGATTCGAGTTAATCAGCCGAGGTTCATTCTGAAATGAAGAAGGCCGGGCAAAGCCGGCCTTCTCAAGATTATTGCAATTCAAATATCATCCACATTTCGATGAACCACAGTCTTGACAAATCAGACAACCTTCCTGATAAATCACGTTTTCAGAACCACAGCCTTCGCATTTGGCATCTTCGCAGGCGGTGCCGTTCGGGATGTATTTCTTCAGGGCACGCGCAACCCCGTTTTTCCAGGTATTGATAGATTCGACATCGAACTGTAAACTGGTGACCAGTTCAACGGCTTTCTGGATAGGCATCCCGTGACGCAGTACGCTGGAAATCAGCTTAGCATAGTTCCAGAAAATCGGGTTGAATTTATACGACAGGCCTTCGATAGTGGTCTTATAACCCCGGTTGTTGCGATATTGGAAATCATAGCGCGATACGCCATTTTCATCCCGGCTCTTGATAATCCAACCTTCGGTAACCGAGCGTGGCAGTAAAATTCCATCTTCATCATCGGCTAACCCGGTAAAGATTTCGTACGGTTTCCCATCAATTAAACCAATAAATGCAATCCACTTGTCTTTGTTGTTTTGGAAGCGGACGATATCGGCTTCAAGGACTTCCGGACGTTTGGTCGGGAATGTACCATCCTTCTTCTTCTCTTTATCTTTGGTTGAAATAAGAACTCCTGAACGAGAACCTTCACGATAAACGGTAACCCCTTTGCAACCGCTCTCCCAGGCGGCAAAGTAAAGTCTGCCAACCAATTCTTCCGTTGCCTCTTCGGGGAGGTTAATGGTTACTGAAATCGAGTGGTCGACCCATTTCTGGATTTTTCCCTGCATTTTTACTTTCGAAATCCAGTCAACATCGTTTGAAGTAGCTTTGTGATAGGGCGACTTTGCCATCAGAAGATCAAGCTCTTCATTGGAGTAATTTTTACGGGTGTCGTAGCCATTGATTTCCATCCAGGTTTTGAACTTGTGGTGGAAAACAATGTATTCTTCCCACGAGTCGCCCATTTCGTCTACAAAATCGACGCGTGCATCCTTGTCGTTCGGATTCACTTTACGGCGACGTTTGTACACGGGCATAAACACAGGCTCGATTCCCGAGGTCGTTTGAGTCATTAAACTGGTGGTACCGGTAGGTGCAATGGTCAGCAAAGCGATATTTCGGCGGCCATATTTGGCCATTTCTGCATAAAGTTCAGGGTCGGCTTTGGCCAGGCGCTGAATATACGGGTTGTTTTTTTCGCGCTTGGTATCGTAAATCGGGAAAGCACCACGCTCTTTGGCCAGATTGACAGAGCCGCGATAAGCTTCAAGTGCAACGATTTTATGTACCTCAACCGAGAAATCAACAGCATCTTCCGATCCGTAACGCAATCCGAGCGCAGCAAGCATATCGCCTTCAGCGGTGATACCGATACCGGTACGTCGACCATTGATGGCTTTCTCCCTGATTTTATGCCAGAGATTGGTTTCGACCCTTTTGATTTCGGGATCTTCAGGGTCGGCCACAATTTTATTGTAAATGGCATCGATCTTTTCAAGTTCCAAGTCGATAATGTCGTCCATAATACGTTGTGCATGACGAACATGTATTCGGAATAGGTCGAAATTGAATTTGGCCTGCGGGGTAAACGGGTTCTCGACATACGAGTAGAGGTTCACGGCTATCAGTCGGCAACTATCGTACGGGCAAAGTGGAATTTCACCGCAAGGGTTGGTCGATACGGTTTTATAACCCAAATCGGCATAGCAATCCGGAACCGATTCGCGGGTTACCGTATCCCAGAAAAGAATGCCCGGTTCGGCCGATTTCCACGCGTTGAAAACAATTTTTTGCCACAATTTGGCGGCATCAGTCTCTTTGGTGTATGTTGGGTTGCTGCTTTCGACAGGGTAACTTTGAAGATAATTTTTTCCATCGCGGACAGACATCATAAAATCGTCGTCGATCTTTACCGATACGTTGGCTCCTGTTACTTTGCCTTCGTCCATTTTGGCGTCGATAAACTGTTCGCTATCGGGATGCTTAATCGAAACAGAAAGCATCAATGCGCCGCGTCGGCCATCCTGGGCCACCTCGCGGGTCGAGTTGGAGAAACGTTCCATAAACGGTACAATACCGGTTGAGGTGAGTGCCGAATTTTTTACCGGCGAACCTTTTGGGCGGATATGCGAAAGGTCGTGGCCCACGCCGCCACGGCGTTTCATCAGTTGCACCTGTTCCTGATCGACCATCATGATACCGCCATACGAGTCGGCACCATTGCCCACTACGAAACAGTTCGACAGCGATGCTACCTGAAAATTATTTCCGATTCCGGTCATTGGGCCGCCTTGCGGGACGATATATTTAAAATCCCTGAACAATTCGAACAGCTCTTCTTCTGACAGCGGGTTGGGATAATTTTTCTCGATACGGGCGATTTCCGATGCCAGCCGGTGGTGCAAGTGGTCGGGTGTTAATTCATAAATATTGCCGTACGAATCTTTCAACGCGTACTTGTTTACCCAAACGCGGGCTGCAAGGTCGTCGCCTTTGAAGTATTTCAGTGAAGCTTCAAAGGCTGCTTCCGAAGTGTAGGTCGTAGGTGTTTCACCCTTGGTTCCCTTCTCAATTTCTTTAAGTTCCATTCGATGATTTTTTCAGGATTATTTAACGATATCTGCTCCTATTATTAAAAGATTATTTTCGATGATTTTGGTTGTTGCAATATAGTTATGATGATGCTTTTTTGGTAACTTTTTTTTTGCAGATTTTCAAAAGTTATCAACCTTATGCTGTTAGTTTGTTGAAATACATATAGATGTATTTTTGATAACGCAGAAAAGTTTACCAAAATGAAATTTTAAAGTCAACATGGCTTGACTTTTTCATCAAAAATGTTTAAGCAGCAGGGATGCGGGTATTACCCAAAAATATGGCTTACAATTTTGTCGGATGCGCCACGGTTTTGGGCTACATAGAGCTGCGATTTGGCTGAATCGGCATGTAGTTTGGTCTCGTTGGTCAGGTAGTTATCGAGGAGCGATTCAAGCTCTTCGTAGTTGTTGACAGCGTTGGCTGCACCCGAAGCGAGCAGATCGTGTGCTTCCTGAAATTTGTGAAAGTTGGGCCCGAAAATAACAGGCATTCCATATGCAGCCGGTTCGAGGATGCTGTGAATCCCTGAGGTAAATCCGCCGCCAATATAAGCCACTTTTCCGTAACGATAAACCGATACCAAATAGCCATAGCCATCGATAACCAAAACTTCGGCCTCACGCAACTCCCCGACAGTCGCGTTCGAATAGCATACATAACTTCGCTGAAGGGCTCCGGTTACCCGTTCAATCGATTGTTCGTCGACTTCGTGCGGGGCAATGACAAATTTCTGATGGCTGGTTTCGCTGTTCACGAAGCGGATAAAGAGTTCTTCATCCTCTTTCCAGGTACTTCCGGCAATCACAGCTTTCTCACCCTGACAGAACTGCTCCATTTTTTCGAGCACTGGTGCCGAGGCTGCTATTTGGGCTACCCTGTCAAGGCGTGTATCGCCGCTGACCGAGACATTTTTAAACCCAAATTTCTTCAGCAATGCTGCCGATTTGATGTTTTGCACATAGATGTGGCTATAAGCTTTAAGCGCTTCGAGATACCATTTTCCCCAAGGCTTGAAAAAGATCTGCGACGGACGGAAAAGAGCAGAAAAGATATAGGTCGGAATTTCCCGTTCGCGCAAAGCGGTGAGGAAGTGGAGCCAGAATTCGTATTTGATGAAGAAGGCCTTTTCGGGCTTCACGATATCGAGAAACCGGTTGGCATTCTTTTTGGTATCGAGCGGCAGATAAAACACATAATCGGCAAATTCGTAATTTTTCCGCACCTCGTAACCCGATGGCGAAAAAAAGGTGAGCAAGATTTTATACCGGCTGTGGTTTTTCTTGATGGCTTCTATCACCGGGCGGCCTTGCTCAAACTCTCCAAGCGACGAAGCATGGAACCAAAGTAACGGTTCGCCGGGCTGAATGGTTTTTTGCAGTCTGTTGAAAATATCTTTGCGCCCGTTGAGCCAAAGCCTGGCTTTGCGATTGCGCAGCGAAGCCAGCTTAACCATCAGATAATAAGCTTTGATGCCAGTATTGTAAAGCAATTTCATTCAGGGTGCAATTTCACGACAAATGTAAAAATTTAACGGGATTGACAAGCATAGCCTGTAATAAAGAGATGGATCAAAACTCCGTTAATTTTCAAGTAGTTATTCTGGTTGGTAGCCAGAGTCTTCCTGCAAAACCGGCTGTTGCGATGCTTCTACGGCCAACTGGTCGCACCGCTCGTTGCCCTCATTGCTGGCATGGCCTTTTACCCAGACGAACCTCACTTTATGTCGATTGTAAAGCTCGAGAAACCTCATCCAGAGGTCGGCATTCTTTTTCCCTTTGAAGCCTGTTTTCAGCCACGCGAAGAGCCATTTTTTTTCGACCGCCTCAACCACATATTTCGAGTCGGAATAAATAATCACCTCGCAACCCGGAATCTTTAAGGCTTCCAACCCGGCAATAACGGCCATCAACTCCATCCGGTTGTTGGTGGTGAGACGATAGCCCTCCGAAAGCTCCTTCTTTCGGTTGTTGCTTATCAGCAGGGTTCCGTAACCGCCTGCACCGGGGTTTCCGCGGCAGGCTCCGTCGGTGTAGATAATCACTTGTGGCGGAGGAGTTGTCATATCGATATTAAAATTGCTGTAAAAATAGATAAACCACAGAGAAAATTATTCTCTGTGGTTTATAGCCATATTTTTTTCCTTTGCGGGAAGGGCTTATTTGATGAGCGTCATTTCATTGACCAGATGGCCGGCGCCTGCAAATTTGTCGATGGTCCAAAGCACAAAGCGGATATCGACATTGATACATTTCTGCAATTCAGGCTCGAACGCGATATCGCCGCTCATGGCTTCCCAGTTGCCGTCGAAGGCAATGCCAATCAGTTCACCATTGGCATTCATCACAGGGCTGCCCGAGTTTCCGCCGGTAATGTCGTTGTTGGTCGTAAAGCAGGTCCAGAGCGAACCATCTTTATCGGCGTACTGACCGTAATCTTTGTTTTTAGGCATTTCGAGCAAACGGGACGGAACCTCGAAATCGAAATCCCC